>JBCCWF010000624.1:0-3583 GCA_039194035.1 Cyanobacteria bacterium P01_E01_bin.6
AATCAGGGAAATGAGTATCAGCAATTGCATCGAGATGAGCAGCTAAAGCTTTTCTGAGGGCAGGGATACCCCGTCCGCTTGCGGCGGGGTAGTTCATTCGATGTCGTTCCAGCTCAATAGAGGGTTTCAGACAAATTCACGTGGGAGCCGAAACCCGCAACCAGTTGTATAATTCAGACGATCTCATATTTGACAAGATCCATACTAAGCATGAAGAAGCTTTAATCGTGGCTTCATTTATTCATCAATTTAAACTTGTAAAAATTAAGTTAATCGAGTTCAGGAACTTTTACCACTTCTTACCGGAATGAACAATGACAATTCTAAATACCCCGATGCGTGTGTATCTCGTAATTGAAGGCTCAAAAAAGAGCTTATTAAGCATGCAGTTACTAAGCTAGTCCACAGGCTAGTTTCAATGAAAAGAATCCTATTCTATTGCAAATATCTTGCAGGGATTGAGCATTTATTACGCAGCATAGAAATCATCAGTAGTTTGGTAGATCGCTTTAAGATCTGTTTTGTAGTCGGAGGTGAACCAGTTCCAGGTTATAGGTTTCCACTAGAATCCAGATTGTTTACCTGCCAGCGCTAAGAGAAACGCTTTCTGGAGAACTTATCTCTTCTAATCACGCATTAGAAGCTGTTAAAAAGAATCGAAAAGAAAGGCTAAAATCATTATTTAAGCAATTTCAAACAGGTTGTCTTATTACAGAATGCTTCCCTTTTGAAAAGTACAAGATGCCTTTTGAATTGATACCTCTGCTTGAACTGGCAAGAGCAAGTCAATTTGAAGTAGTCTGCAGTTTAAGGGATTTGATTATGACTCAGAAAATGTCTCAAATATGTCTGGGGCTTTTAGTTCTAGCAACTCTCATAGGTTCAATTGAAAAGCATAAAATATTTGGATATGCGTGTATTAGTCATTGAAGATGATGCAGGTATTTCTAACTTTATTCATCAAGGGCTTAAAGAAGCAGGATATGCAGTTGACCTTGCCTTTAATGGCTCTGAAGGAGTTAACCGCGCAATTACCACTGAATACGATGCTATCCTGCTCGATGTCTTACTTCCCAAGTTGGATGGTTTCGAAGTATTAAAAGCGCTGCGCAAACAAAGAATACAGACTCCGGTATTGCTATTAACTGCGCTAGACACCGTCCAAGATAGGGTTTTGGGTTTAGATGCAGGAGCCGATGATTATTTGGGAAAGCCATTTGATTTCTCAGAGCTGCTTGCTCGCCTACGGGCATTGTTGAGGCGGCCTCTCCTTCAGACAGATAATGTGCTTCATATTGCCTCTCTGGAGATGAACGTACTGCAACGCTCAGTAAAATGGGAGAATAGCTTTATTGAACTTAGTCCCCGCGAATTTTCTCTGTTAGAGTACCTGATGCGCCATCCAAACCAGGCTCTAAGTCGAAATCAAATTGCTCAGCATGTCTGGCGCTTTGATTTCTATGGAGATTTCAAAGTCATAGACGTTTATATCGGATACCTTCGGCGCAAAATTCGTCGGTATGCACCTTCTTCACTAATTCAAACGGTACGCGGTATTGGTTATCGCATCTGCAATGATAACGGGGAACGCTCAATATCCAGCTAGCATCATTTCTGCTGTCATAACTGAGTATATGGCTTACCCGCTAGAACGATAGTAGGCAAGACACTTAATCTCCATACAAAGCAATTAGAATCCTTACCCAAAATCAATTGCCCTGCCTTTTCATCTATTTTATCAATGATAAAGCTCCGAAAATACCGACACAAACTGCGGTTGCGTCTATTTGCATGGTATGGCTTATTTACAGGTTTTTCTATGCTAACGTTAGTTGGCCTTATGTATCTTGACCTTCGTCAGACGTTACTCTCTCAAATAGACGATTCGTTAGAAGTATCTGCTATTCTAGCTCTGAAAAATCTGGATGATGAGGTTGATATCCTAACATTTGATCCTCGTCAAGATACTCCAAGCTTAGTCTCTTTATTGAATAATGCAGGGGTCGAAATTTATCTACGTGAGCAAGATGGCTCGATAAAAGAGCACTTTGGCAATTCTCTCTTGTTGATATCCCAGTTGGAGGTACAACCTGGTTTTAAGACACTCACTACCGAGAATGAACGGTGGCGAATTCATACTCGAAAAATAGCGCTGCGTAGCGATCGCCCTCCCGGATGGTTAACAGTTGCTCATTCTCTCCAACCTATGGACATTACCTTAAACAACCTTTTAAAGCGATATCTACTGAAAGTTCCGCTACTTCTCACCATGGTGTGTTTGGGTGGGCTATTTTTAGCGAACCGTGCGCTGAGGCCAATTGCTCAAATCACTCTTATGACAGAGCGGGTAAGGGTAAGTGGCGACCTGACTCAGCGTATTCGTTATCAAGGCTCCACTGATGATGAATTGCAACGACTGGCAGCGTTGTTTGACGAAATGCTGGATTCACTGCAGGCAACTTTTGAGCATGAAAAGCGCTTTACAGCCGATGCATCCCATGAACTACGAACGCCTCTCACTACTCTAAAGGGACGACTGCATGTGACGCTGAGTCAACCTCGTACTGCAAAAGAGTATAAAGAAAGCCTGCACGCAATTGAACAGGAAGTAAATCGTTTAATTCGCCTTAGTAACGATTTGCTATTCCTATCTCGGTTAGAGCGGCATCACCAATATTTGAACCTAGAATCCATTAATCTGAGTGATTTACTGGCTGCCGTTGCAGAGCAGATACAACCAATGGCCGATCTTCATCATCTCCAGTTCTCAACAAATATTGCACCTCATCTTCAAATTCTAGGGAGTCCGGATCATCTAATCCGGCTGTTTTTGAATTTGCTGGATAATGCCGTAAAATACACCTCTGCTCAAGGGCAGATAAACCTGATAGCAATCACTCTAGAAGAAAGCATACAGATTGATGTGAAAGATACCGGAATCGGTATTTCAGCCGAGCATATTCCTAATCTATTTGAGCGCTTTTACCGGGCAGATAAGTCTCGTTCTCAAGATATTAGTGGGACGGGCTTAGGACTGGCGATCGCTCAGGAAATTACACACCGCTATCACGGAACGATCCGCGTTAGAAGTCAGCTCGGCTATGGCACCTCTTTTATAGTCACTTTTCCCAAGGATAGTGGCGCGAGCTTGTTTGATGCAGATAACTGAGCCTAAAGAATTAAAGTAGCGCCAAGTCCGTCCCCAAAAGTAAGAGTTTTCTTACGGTTCTCCTGCAACTTGTCTTCTACACTAGATTCAGGCTTCACTAAAGGTTAACCTTCGCTTGATGTGGTTGAGCATTGATGTTTCAAGCACATCCTTCTTCCTAAAAGTTGTTTCATTTTGGAGTTATTAGAATGAGTACGATCATAAATCGTCCTGCAGGTGCCGACCTATTTTTGGGGTTTGAGTCTCTGGCTACGGTCCTGTCGGAAGAGGATGAACTTGCGATTGGCGGTGGCGACCGTAGTCGCAGCCGTAGTCGCAGTGGTCGCCATCGCGGTCGTCGCCGTCGTCGACGTCGCGGTCGTCGCGGTGCGCGCACTACCTAAGCTGTCACACTTTGGGTAGGCAAAAGTAAAG
>JBCCWF010000625.1:0-3581 GCA_039194035.1 Cyanobacteria bacterium P01_E01_bin.6
CACATCGCCACACAATGGGAAAAAGAGCCTATATCCTTTAAAGATGACAACAATCTTTTTCAGGAATTGAGTGTCCTTGGTAAAGTAAATACACGTGGTTTTCTTACAATTCTTAGAATCTCTGTTTGGATATAAGTACCTGGACGTCATTAAAACCAAAAATCAAAATTCTGTGCCGCCCGCGCAGCGGGCGGCACAGAATTTTGAAGGTTACGTTTAATGATGGCTAGCTACTGACACACGGCTGGTAGACCATTGACTGTTGAACCATTGACTGTTGGACAATGAATGGTGTTCCTTGCGAGTGTGTTGCCTGCAAGACCACGACAGCATCGGTATACGGTTATTCATATTCAATTCGCTCGACGTTTAGCACCCCTTGAACCCAAGGCCAGAGATAGCACATGTCAGAGCTTCATTTATCGGGCAATCGTGAATCGTTTGATGAGCAGACGTCTCGGATATTCAGCGGTTCGGATGTTGGGTCTCAATCAGGCGATGCATTGGCTCAAGGAATGAGTCTGCGGTCTTCTGAACATGATGCAGTGTCTGTCGCCCCCTCTGATCGATATGCGTTGCTATTGGATGAACTCGCGAAAACGCAATCTCTAGAATGTCAACATATTCGGCGCATTTATCAGCTAGAGCGCGCCCTTGATCAAGTTCTCATTTATCTTGAAGAACTGAAGGTCAAAGTTCGAGACCGAGATGACCTGCATGATCAGTTGTTGATGACTGAGGATTTTGCTTATGTCCAACAGCATGCGATCGCCCATCTCAAAAAACAGCTTCAGCATCACAAGCAGATTCTAATTAGTCATAGCAGTGACGCGCAGGAATATGACGAAGCGGTCCAGAGCGTTTTGGGCGAGACTGAACAGCTGGTTGAATATCAACAGGTGGAGTTAGAGCATCTCAAAGCACGGCTGGCTCAAGATTTAGCCGAAGATCATAAGCGTTATAGTCTGCTCAAAAAGAAGTTTGAAATGTTGCAAGCGAATTTGCTTGCTGAGCAAGCGCGGACTCAACAGATTGAATCCAATACGCTGGCATCACGAACCTTAGCGGCAAGCTTAGAAATTCAACTAACTGCATCGCAGCAACAAGTTAAAGAATTAAGTATTCGTCTTGCGGAGAGTCAGACTCGATTTATTGCTTTACAGGGTGACCTAAAGAAAGCCGACATCGCAGTGGCTGAATATCAAGAAATAAATGCCACCTTGCAGCGCCTTGAGGGGGTTGTCGCAGATCAAAACAGAACGATTGCAAGATTGAAACGAGAAGTGGCGATCGCCGAATCGACAACCACACACCTCAGTGCGGAGCGTCGAAAGGAGATGAAAGAGCAGTCGAAATGGCAGCATCGATGTCGTGAATTAGAGTCTGAATGCGATCGCCATCAATCAGTGTTGGCAGATCTTGATCACCACAACGCCGAGATGCAAGAAAAAATATTTAAGCATACGCGTCAGGTGGGTGAGTATGAGTCTGCAATTCAATTTTGGAAAGAGCGCTATCGCTCAAGTCAACGGCAGTTAGAACAGCTTAAGCAACTCCTTGAACGAGAAGCCCCACACTTGTCAGAAGACACAGCGGAAGGGCTGTTGCAAGCCGTACAGCTGGCGATGCATGTTGAGGGGGATGCTCCCTCGTCTCCTGAGGCATTTCCATCTCCTCAATTCAATACAGTGGATATGCCTGAGTTTCTCATCCGGCGTCATGCATCCCGTCATCGGTCATTCCCGAGTCAAGACTTGAAACAGTGCTTTTCAGATGAGTCGAATGACGTCGGTTTATCAGACAGTTCATCGCCGTCATCATCGATCTATGATCGGTAGTCAGACAATGCTGTTGGGCGGAAAACGACAAATGCTCCACAACAATCATGACAAGCTGTAGGATACTCTTTACGTCTGATGCGATTCTGAAAGGTGTTTTAATCAGGATTTACGAGAATGTGGAAACCTCGAACCGATGTGAACCTTTTTAGACTGGTTTCATGGCGATTCATGAAGGATTTTTTTGCTTAGCACGCATGGTTCTCCGAGAACGTTGAATCGCGTTTCCCATCTCAGACCGTACCCCCGGTATCGATAACGTTTATTGATGATCAAGACAGGACAATTCCCATGGACGACAAGCAGATGCTCATGATTCCAGGCCCAACGCCCGTTCCCGAACGGGTTCTACAGGCCCTTGCTAAACACCCCATTGGGCATCGCAGTGGCGAATTTAGCGCCGTTATGGCTGAGGTCACTGATGGACTCAAGTGGCTTCACCAAACCCAGAATGATGTGTTGGTGCTGACAGCTAGTGGCACCGGTGCAATGGAGGCAGGCATCATCAATTTTTTGAGTCCTGGCGATCGCGTTTTAGCCGGGTGCAATGGAAAATTTGGCGATCGCTGGGCACAGATCTGTAACGCTTATGGTGTTCAGGTAGAGCGCATTGACGCTGAATGGGGAAAACCCTTGGATCCCGAGATGTTTCGAAAAATACTAGAAGCAGACTCAGCGAAAACGATCAAGGCTGTCATTCTGACCCACAGCGAAACATCGACCGCGGTGCTCAATGACCTCGAAGCCATTAACCGTGCGGTCAAGGCTCATGGAGAAGCATTGATTATCGTCGATGCGGTGACAAGTCTCGGAGCAGCAAACCTTCCTGTCGATGAATTGGGACTGGATGTCGTTGGCTCTGGGTCGCAGAAAGGATACATGATTCCTCCCGGCCTTGGTTTTGTTTCTGTTAGTCCGAAAGCATGGGAAGCTTACAAAACGGCTACCTTGCCTCGCTTCTACTTTGACTTGGGTAAATATCAGAAAACAGCAATTAAGAATAGTAACCCGTTTACGCCTCCTGTGAACTTAGTGTTTGCGTTGCGGTCAGCTCTTCAGATGATGAAGGCTGAGGGATTAGACGGTATATTTTCCCGCCACGATCGTCATCGTCGAGCCACCCGTGCAGCAATTCGGGCAATGAATCTGCCCCTGTTTGCAGCTGATGATGTTGCCAGTCCTGCGGTTACCGCTGTTGCACCGGTAGGTGTTGAGGCCGAGTCAATTCGCAGCATTCTCAAAAAACGATTCGACATCGCGTTAGCTGGTGGGCAAGATCATCTCAAAGGCAAGATTTTCCGCATTGGACATTTGGGGTTTGTGAGCGATCGCGATGTTTTGACGGTGGTTGCTGCCATTGAAGCTGCGCTTCAAGAGCTGGGATATGACGGATTCACACCAGGAGCTGGAACCCAGGCTGCAAGCCAGATTCTTCAGTGATCGAGCGTTTGCTGGGGAGATACTGGGGAAATATTTTCCTAGCTAACATTTCCCCAGCCAATGAGTAGCTAGCCATAAGTAGCTCGGCGTTATTAAACTGAAAACCCAAAAAACTAGGGAACGTCCCGGAGGAGCGCTCCCTAGTTTTTAAAGTGAGTTTATTCACGACTTGGCAAAGTTCTCGAAGTTTTTTTGTTTTAAGAAGAAAAAAGAGACTTAGGCAGGCATCATGACCTCCACAACTTGTTCAACAGATTGCCCTTGAGCAAAGAGCGAGTGACACAACTGCACCAGAGGATGGAA
>JBCCWF010000626.1:0-3563 GCA_039194035.1 Cyanobacteria bacterium P01_E01_bin.6
ATTTTTAACTACATTCTCAAGCTGCTTTACCTTGGGTGTCAGTGGAAAGAGCTGCCGATTGAAAAAGACAAAGAGGGGCAACCGGAGATCCACTACAGCAGAATTTATCGAGCCTTTCGACGCTTCGAAGCTCATGGGTGTTTTGATGCCATTTTCACAGGGTCTGTGGTTCAGCTTCACCAGACTGATTCCCTCGACATCAGCGTCATCCATGGTGATGGAACCACGACAGCGGCGAAGAAGGGCGGCGATAATCTCGGGTTCAGCGGACACAAACACATGAAAGGCGATAAGGTCGTTGCCTTCTGCGATCGCCACTGCAATGTCATCGCCCCATTCGTGACAGCCCCCGGCAATCGTCATGAATCTCCGCTATTGAGCGAAGCTCTCTCAAATGTGGCACGCATCGCTCAAGCGGTAGGGATGGCGCTGAGCGAGACAACGGTCAGTTTGGATTCTGCCTATGATAGCCGGAGGAACCGCAAGGCCATATTCAACCGCGGAATGATTCCCAACATTCCGAAAAACCGGCGCAGTAGAAAGACTCCTAAGCGGGGCTGCAAGCGCTTGTTCAAAGCAGCGATTTATCAGGAGAGATTTTTCACCATCGAGAGAGTCTTTGCCTGGGAAGACAAGTTTCGACGCCTATTGCTGCGCTTCGAACGCATCAGCCGGTTGCATTATGCCTTGAAAAGTTTGGCGTACACGATGATCAATCTCCGGCATTTCTGCAAGAGATAAGTCACTCCTTCAGCATAGGATTGTAGTTCTCCGTAGTAGAGAGCTAGATTTGCTGTGCGTTGAAATGAGAATATGGAGGCCAAGAACATAAACAGCTACAGAATCAGCTCGTTTTGTCTGATTGAACTCTCAAGCTAGCCGTGCGAGTCGGCAGTTCCGATCACTTACATGCAAAACCCGCAACCATTTGCTTGACAGGCTGGACGAGCGACTGTGGCACATCAAAAGCCTCGTCAAAGAGGGGCCGGTACTCGGACAAAAGCTACTGACAACGTACGAGCGAGATCGGTCGCTCGGGCAGTCTGACTGGAAAGGAGTGCGATTGTCGGGAGAAGTACTAATTAACGCTAACTTCCGGAAAAGCAATCTCGAACAAGCATCGCTCACAAGCTGCTTATTGATCGATTCATCCGTTCAGTCCGCCACCCTTACAGGAGCAGAGCTTCGATTTTGCGTTCTATCGAACGCCAATTTGAACAGCGCGACCGCATCTCACCTCAACACAGAGCGCTGCACGGCAGTAAACAGCAGCTGGAATGGGGCAGCTCTAGACGGCGCTCGACTCCACAACGGCAATTTCAAAAACAGCTCGTTCAAACGAGCCACTCTGGCAGGAGCCGACTTGAGCGGCGCTAATCTAGCCGAATGTAATTTCTGGCTGGCCGATCTATCGGGGGCCAATCTGTCCAACGCCGATCTCACCGGCGCAAACCTAACGGATGCAGACTTGACCGATGCGGTTTTGACTAACGCAAACATAGAGAGCACTATCCTCAGCTCAAGTGATGGAGAGAGAAGAGCTTGACTAATTACCTCTCTTACTTTTTACCTGAATATCTATTCGGCAGAAGACTCTAATTATTAATTTCCTTTACTTAAACTCAGATTGAGCAGATAATATTTGCTTTCAGGGCATACTTTTTTAGGTTTAAAGGTGCATTTGTCGATCTCTGAATCTATTGTCAGGCATAGCTTTTAGAGGTTAAAGAGCATGTTTGAGCATAGTGATAATATTATCTATTTTCTGATAATATTATCGAGCTTTGGATAAATACACTACAGGATCAATTTAGTACGTCAAGATTTAATGACATTATTGAATGTATTGTTTGACTACAATTATTCCTGATAATGTTTTGCCCGATACATATTTGTCATTTTTGGAAGAGAGCTGCTCTAAAAGATTAGTTTTCTCTGTGCGCTTTCTTGGCTTTGCAGATATATTTGAACCCACGACATGCGAGACGCTGTTCGATCCCTCAATTGCTGAATGGTGGACAGGCTCATTTGACTGACTAAATTCCCGCAGCTCTTCCCTTACAAAGCATGTCGGTTGGTTGGCGAACGATCGCATTTGTAGCGATTTTGTCATTTAACCCTAGCGGTAGTGCTTAATTAGCGCTCCAATTATCACTAGACGCTATCAGCAAAAGCTGCGAATACCGCATATCGCAGGTATAGTTGCGCTATTGGTAAGCTCTCCGAGCCAGATCTCGGCTTCGGGATGAGCGTCTTTACATCACCTGGAGGACAAACAATGACTTAGCACCCCTAAAAAGACTTGAACCCCCCTGGTGGTACAGGAGAGTTCGGAAAGCCTTATAGCGGATGAGAACCTAATCAAACCTTTGGCAGGGGGACGATTGAGGGGTCTCGGGGGTTTTCTAGTGCCTATTTTACGAACAGAATTTCGTGATGGCAAGTGGTGAGACACATTCACCAATTTTTTCTAGAAACTCACTAGACCGTTCTCCAATCCGCACGACGTAACGGATTGAGATGCTCATGAATACTTTGACGGACACCGATCGCGTATGCGCATCGGTCGGAATTGTACAAAATCCCGATTCCCTCACTTCTTACTCACTGGACGAATTCACCCAACGCATCGATCGAGAATGGATTGACGGTAGCGGCATTGCCAACGATCTCTATCGCAGTGGCGTCAGCATCGTTCCTGACTTAGAGTTAGGAGCCGGTGGAGAGGTCTTATCAACTCCCATCCACGACGCGTTGGGCTGGCAGTTTAAACGCTTCCGCCACCAATCCACTCCAACTCAATACGCCGCTCTTCTCTACACTCTCAATCCAGAGCGCAACTGGCAGCGGGAAATCTTTCAAGCCAAACTCTCCCATCCCATCTGGGATGCCAAGAAAGGCAAGTACCGAAAATACGAGAGCTCAAAAGGCTTGGGCGTTCGCGGGGGGTTTCCTCCCGTCTCGGATCGCGTTTGGTGGATGATCGCTGCTGACATCAGTGTTAATCCCAGTTGTCCTTTTTACGCAGTAGAAGATCGTCCCACTGCTTTTGAATTTTGGGCCTGGGTCCGCCACACCCCTGCAGTACCCATCACCATCACCGAGGGCTATAAAAAAGCCCAACATCTACTCAGTCAGGGCCACGCCTGCATCGCCCTCATGGGTATCACGATGGGGGTGTTTAACCCCGATGGCACTGGCAAGCGCCTACGCCCCTACTTGCAGCTATTCGCACAAGAACACCGCAAAGTCTTCATCGCCCTCGACACCGAAACCAAACTCAAAACTAGACGAGATGTCAGTAGAGAAACCCGCAAACTCGGCATCTGCTATTCCGATGCCGGATGTACCGTCAACATCCTGCGTATTCCTCTGCTGCCGGACACCGGTAAAACTGGCATCGACGATTACGGAGTGGCAAAGGGTAGCGATGCGATCGCCCAACTCTACAAGAACGCTCAGCCCTACCCCGCTTGGCTTTGGCACCGTCGCTACTGGGCCAAGCGCACTCGCAGGCCCTCCCTCAAGCTGAGTCAACCAGAACTGCAACTAGATCGGGTTCC
>JBCCWF010000627.1:0-3555 GCA_039194035.1 Cyanobacteria bacterium P01_E01_bin.6
GAAAAACGAAATAATCGTAATTTTCATCAATTAAATTCTGCAACCGTTTTCCAATCCCTTCGTTACAATAGCATGCAACTCAATCGCTGTACATAAAAGATGATTCCTTCCCCTTAAATTAAGAATTCTGCTCTTCCTAACAACTCTTCAAATGATACTCAAGTCTTAAATTAAATGAGCGTAAAAATATATTTTGGTGATAAAGTACGTAATGCTTTCATTTTGAGTTATGAGCAGAAAAGGATTCTGCTACAAAACGAGGTCAGGCTTCCAGGTGCTCTCACCCCTCAATACGATGGCTTCAACTGATGCCTGATTGAGGATAACGAGAATGGCGACAATGTTATTTCGCTTCCTCGCCTCTAAGTCGAGCAGATCGCTGAATTCCCAAAACGACCCTCTTACTTTGAGCTGGCATTTAAGCCAACCGTTCCCTTCACTAACCTTGAGCCTCTCTAGCCCACTTGTGGCGGGAACGAATTTAGAGGAGCCGCCATCTAAATGTAGAGTTATGAAAGATTTTATTTTAATTTGTGCACTATATGTGGTGTTCACTTCTTCAGGTCGCCCATTATGTCAGCTCCATCAATGTATCTGGGCAAGACGTTTGCCCATCGCGATTGCCCCCATCACCAATGGCTAGTAATGGGGGCAATCGTTCGGAATCAGCAAGATAGTCTTTTAATTGTTGACACCAGCAATTCTCGCAATGCCGCATTCATGCCATATGGATTGTTCATCGATGCTCTCAATGCTGGCTTGTTTTCTGAATTGAAATGAAGGGTTTGAAGGCCGTAAGGTCAGTAGTATCGAAAAACTACTTATTCTCCGTGTAATAGGGTATGGACTCATGCCAGCTCTGAAAAGTGTCTGACTTAGAGATGCCTGAGAGCTTGTCTTAGAAAGCATTTGAGCAATATTGATTCTCTAGTATCTTCTCTGATCGCCTATACACGCCTGACAGTATTTCAAGCTAACTGATTGCATAGAACAAAACGTTGCAAAGTTTACATAATATTCCACTCGAAAATGAAATAGGGATTCCAAACTTTGCCAACCTCTTGCAGAATTCGGTTGTTTTACATGCATTACCATCTTCTGCTTTGCTATATTCCTGGATAACTTTTAAATCTGCCTCAAGATACTAAAGTAGGCGATATGGTGCATTAGTGCAATTTCTATGCCGCATAATTTTCTCTAGAAAGCGTTCTGCTTTACGATCATTCGGGAGAACACGAATATCAACAGCATGCCTTAGCATGGTATCCAAAAAATACCTATAAAGAAAAAGCAACGATTATGCTTGAGAAATACTAATATCAGCTCATATTATTACCTCAATCTCACGAAGTATCACCAACTTTTTCCTTAAGGGATATGCCGATCTTCTGCAGTAAGGCTTTTCAGGCTCATCAACCTCTCCTTCAACGGCGTAGTTCAAAGGCGGGTAACAGTCAGGCGTGGTTTCCGGAGTAAATCAGTAGTGATGACGTAGATTTTGGTTTCAGTTCAAGCGGAGCCAAGATACTTCACACTTCTCAGCCGATCCAGCCATTGCAAAAGCCGAGGAGTATAAATAACACACATGTTGAGTCTTCTTTAGTCGTACCGGGCTAAGTCTCCCAAAGTCATGCCGGTTAAATCCATCTGACAGCAGAGCTTTCAGAAGATCACCTATGCTGCAAGCTGATTGAAGAATGGGTTGGTATGGATGGCAGTAGTCGGTAGTAGCGACAGTATTATTGCTATGTGGCTTAGCCTTACTGGATAGATTCCTTTCTGCAATCGGAGGGGAGCCCCTTTAGTCAGCGTTTTTAATATTTCGGAGGTTTGTCTGAGAGGGTACCACTTCTTCAGACTTTAGGAGGTACGACTAATGAAGACTCAACAACACAGCTATCAATAGTGGATTAAAACGGATATAGAGCGGGAAGAGAGGATGATTTTTTTATACAATAAGGCCCTCTTTCTGTCGCTCAGGAATCAGATTGGGGAGGGGAGTCTCGCAGGGACTTAAGAACCCAGTGGGCTAATTCCAACTGTGTTGGTATAGTCCGCCGTATGACACCGAAATCCAACCTTCCAGAATCCGACTACACGACCTTTCTTGAAGGACTCAAAACCCGTATCAAAACAGCCCAGGTAAAGGCTGCTCTTGCGGTTAATCGTGAACTGATAGAACTCTATTGGCAGATTGGTCGGGACATCCTGGAGAAACAAGAGGTAGAAGGGTGGGGAAGTAAGGTCATTGACCGGTTGTCGAAGGATCTCCGCAAAGAGTTCCCTAATATCAAGGGTTTCTCGCCCAGAAATCTCAAATATATGAGGGCTTTTGCAGACACATATAGGGAACAGGAATTTGTGCAGCAGCTTGCTGCACAAATTCCCTGGTTCCACAATTGCACCCTCTTAGACAAGGTAAAAGACCCTATTCAGCGACAGTGGTATATCCAAAAGACTATCGAGAACGGGTGGAGTCGGGCGGTACTCATAACCCAAATCGAGACCGGCCTATACCACCACCTAGGAGGAGCAATAACGAATTTTGACTCCACGCTCCCAGCACCACAGTCCGATTTAGCTCAAAGCCTACTCAAGTCTGAATACAACCTTGAATTCCTTACTATTCAAGAGAAGATGCACGAGCGAGAGCTCGAAAAGGCACTCGTGCTACACATTCAGAAGTTTCTACTTGAGCTCGGTGTAGGCTTTGCCTTCATGGGCAATCAGTATCGAATCGAAGTAGAAGGAGATGAATTCTACATCGATCTGCTCTTTTACCATGTGCATTTACGGTGCTACATCGTCATTGAACTAAAGACGACAGAGTTTAAACCCGAGTACTCAGGGCAGATCAATTTCTATGTGAATGTCGTTGACGATCGGCTTAGACATCCTGATGACCATCCGACTATTGGACTATTGCTGTGCCGCTCTCAAAAGAAACCCATCGTTCACTACGCTCTTAAAGGCATCAACCAGCCAATTGGAGTCTCTACGTATGAATTAGGGAACACCTTGCCAGAAGCAGTTCAAGAGAGCTTGCCCTCCATTGAACAACTAGAAATGGAAATTGAATCGGCTGTAAAAGAGTTCGAGGACAGCGTAGGGGACTGAACTAAGATTAAAGGATAAAGCGCTATATTCCCTAAAATAGCATTTGTTTATATCTAGATATAAGCCTGGATAAAGTTTGATTATGCAGGGTTAATTCTCCGGCAAGGGAGAGCAACATTACCTTGAGAAAATGCCAGTCTAAAATAATATTTTTTGAGAATATTACTTGGTTGCTAGAATAATTCCTAATAAAAGGAAGACAGCAAGAAAAGCCCCGACTTGGACGAGATCTTTTCTAGAATTACCTCTCCGCATTTTCAATGCCTCATACACCTGAATGTAATGCACTAACTGAAAAACAAAAGCGTCCTCTCGGGACGCTTTTGTACTTATGCAATGTGCAAAGGTGCTCTACTAACAGCTAAATAGAGCATGCGAAAAGTTAAGTAAGCCAGTCGTATTATGGAGCAAATGACTAGCGGATTTAAGTTGTCTCTC
>JBCCWF010000628.1:0-3549 GCA_039194035.1 Cyanobacteria bacterium P01_E01_bin.6
CCCCCCCCCCACCCCTCTATCGGGTATCTTCTTTATTTGCAGATCCCTAAACATACGAGTCATTGAAGAACTCTTGTTATGATGAATGATATCTACGAAGTAATCTTTCGACCAACGTGAGTCTTATCCCTACGTCGCCTCGTATTGTGTCAAACAAAGTTTTCTCGTATCAGACGAATGCCCCTGTACTTGTCAATTAGGGAAATCTGCATGTGCGAGTAGGAGAATCTGGTCGTTCTTGCCGCTGACGAGGATCGACATATAGCGTAATATTGATAACTATCAACGAATGACCTCCTTTAGACAACATTAATCAGGCTGTTTAGAGACCTTCCCTGACATTAGGACATGACCATGACCTTGGAACAATTGTGCCAGCGCGCAGACATTTTAGGAACGCAAGTAATCACTCGTGATACGGGAAAGCGGCTCGGCATTGTGACCCAGCTCTGGGTAGACATCGATCGTCGTGAGGTCGTTGCCTTTGGTCTACGGGAGAATATTCTATCTACGGTAATGTCGAATATTCAGCAAACCATGCTTCTCAGTGATGTTCAGCAAGTTGGCGACGTCATCCTGGTCAATGATGACACGGTGCTTGATGGAGACATCGACGTTGAAACCTACAGCAGCCTCATCAACTGTGAGGTCATTACAGAAACAGGTGAACTTCTGGGGAAAGTGCGAGGGTTCAAATTCAATGCGAATGATGGGCGCGTAACGTCCATTGTGATCGCATCAGTGGGGCTACCTCAGATTCCCGACCAGGTCATTAGCACTTACGAACTATCTATGGAAGAAGTCGTTAGCAGCGGCCCCGATCGGTTGATTGTTTTTGAAGGTTCAGAAGACAAGCTAATTCAACTATCAGTTGGTGTCTTAGAACGCTTAGGCATCGGTAATGCCCCCTGGGAACGGGAAAATGATGATTACTACGTTATGCCAACGTCACCAGCTAATCAGCTCGGCACGGGGTCTACGACAGCAGCTCCCGAAGTCCTTCAAACAGCAACGACAGAAGCTCGCGAAACTTGGGATGAAGATAACTGGAACCAAGCACCACCCCAGCCCTTGCAAGAGCCACTGCGTCAACCCGAACTCGTCTATGAAGATAACAACTGGGGAGGAGATCAAGAGGCCTATCCACAGAAAGCAGCATATATAGAGGAAGCCTCTTACGAGGAATATCAAGAACCTCAGGCAGAAGAGTCGCCTTACGAGGATTACGATGTGACCGGAGATGCATGGGAAGACGATGATAGCCCCAAGCCCTATCGTCCTCAAAAAATTAACATTCCTGAGAAAAAGCGTGTTGTTGAATACGAAGAAGAAACTGATTACTAAGTAGATAGACATAAATAAACTAAACTCACTTTAAACATCTGGAGAGTGCCACTCCGGGGCGCGCTCCAGATGTTTGAGTTTTTAGTTTAATAACCGCCAAGCTACTTAAAAGGGGGGCGTTGCTGATTTGAGGGATAATTTTTGGAAGGGCATTGCTATGCTTGTACAGTAGTCGATGTGACGATTGCATCGTTTTGAATTCATCCCGCTCTTGAGCACGCCGAAATTCGAGATCGGCTTAACAAACATTGAGGCAGCAAGACTCATGAGTCTTAAAGATACGATTTCCGACGAAATCAAAACCGCAATGAAGGCAAAAGACAAGCTTCGCTTGGAGACTGTGCGAGGCATTAAAAAGGTCATCCTTGAAAAAGAAACCACTGTGCGAGCCAAGGGGCAAGAAGGACTGACTCCTGACGAGGATATGGAAATCTTGGTTCAACAGGCAAAACAACGCCGAGACTCAATTGAACAATACCGCAATGCGGGACGAGATGAGCTTGCAGACAAAGAGGCACAGGAACTCGAAATTATTGAGTCATTCTTACCCAAACAGCTCACGGATGAAGAAATTGGCTCTGTGGTGGATAAATTGATTACAGAAACAGGTGCATCATCGGCAAGAGACATGGGTAAAGTTATGGGACTAGCCATGAAGCAATTGAAAGGCAAGGCTGATGGCAAGAAGGTGCAAGACCTCGTGAAAACAAAATTAAGTTCGCTGTCATGAGCAAACGCCATCAATAAAGAAAATCGGCTGCATCACAATACTGATGCAGCCGATTTTCTTTATTGATGGCGTTTGCTGAAAAAGTCTAATCAGACTTTTTCAGCAAGCCCGATAAGTACAAAAACGGTGAGGTTGAATGCCGCTATGAGCCTAGAATGTGTCACTTCCATCGAAGCTGCAAATATCCTCGATGAGCGGTAGCTTTTTCTTCTTCAGTAAGCCAATCAACGACCTTATACGTTCCGAAAATATGATCCCACCAGTCAACTCCAAGCCCAAAGTTGTGGTGCCACATGTTGTATTTGTGATGGACGTAGTGCACGGGCATTTTCATCCAAAAGCAACGGGTTGGATTTTCGTGCTGAAGTTGGTGTGCATAAGCTGAAAATGCAGCGTAGACGATCGCCCCTGCAACCCATCCCAAGCCTGCTTCAACCGAAAAAATGAACGGAATCGCCATCGCAACGGCACTCCCTTTGATGTAGTCGAAAAATTCCCAGACAACACCCTGCCCTTCATTCCGGCGATGATGATCACGGTGGCGCTTACCAACGCGAAGGGATTTGTGCATCAGTCGATGCATCCAATATTCGACAAAACTGGCAAAGACAAAAGCTGCGACAAAAAAGAGACCCGCAATCATACGTCAGAACTCCCCGACACGTACACATTGCTTCATATTAGCAGAGCCGTCTCATATCTGTAGAGTACGACATGGCAAAGTTCACGAAGGAATGAGGGGTGTTGCCGCGCGGTGTGCGGCCAAACCCCTCATTCCTTCGTCATCGATTTGAGAAGATTGCCAAGTTGTGTGTCGAGATTGATGGGCATCAGTTCGGTAGAGTCGGTACATTCAACTCTCGCCATATTCAGACCATTAGGATACGGGGGCAGGAGAATGATGATTGTGCCAATGATGGGCGATATCCACACGGCGGCAGAGCCACACGTGACTGTGATCCTGCACATAGTCTAGAAACCGTGCGAGTGCAGCAGCACGTCCGGGGCGTCCGACTAAGCGACAGTGGAGGCCGATGCTCATCATCTTGGGTGCTTCGACTCCCTCGGCATACAACACATCGAAGGCATCTCGGAGATAGGCAAAGAACTGGTCACCTGAATTAAATCCCTGGGCAGAGGCAAACCGCATGTCGTTGTTATCAAGAGTGTAGGGGATGACCAGATGGGGCTTGCCGTAGTCGTAGTTCCAGTAGGGTAAGTCATCGGCATAGCTGTCGGCATCGTAGAGGAAGCCACCATCTTCGACCACTAAGCGACGTGTATGGTGGCTGAGTCGCCCTTGATAAAACCCGAGAGGGCGCGTTCCCGACACACGGGTGTGAATGTCTATGGCTTTGCGAATATGCTCTCGCTCTGTCTCTTCTCCAACATATTGATAGTCAATCCAACGGTAACCGTGACTGGCAATTTCCCAATCGGCAGCGATCATCGCAGCGACTGCATCAGGATTGCGC
>JBCCWF010000629.1:0-3544 GCA_039194035.1 Cyanobacteria bacterium P01_E01_bin.6
CATACTCTGTAGTGATTAATAAACCTAAGAACACAGAGATGAAAACTCAAACATACTCTAAAAATATTTTCTGTCAACTTAATAATCTTAATAGAAGATTATCGTATGTGCATCATAGCATCCCACATATCTTTATATTTAAGGAAATATATGAGACTATCTACTTGATTCTACTTCGACACGGATCTTAAATTGTTAGTCTATATTGCCAATCTACCTTTATTTATTCAAAAAAAACGGCACGGTTCAGCGGAAGGTAACAGTCAAGAAAGGTTAATCGAGCAAATCAGTAGTTTCGGCGTAGATTTTGGGGCGAGCTGGTTCTGTTGTCTCTATGATGAGTTGCGAGCAGTAGGTCTCCAAGCAAATTTCAAGAGAATTGGAGAGACTACGAGCGGTTGTGTTGCAAAGAGCAGACTGATCCAAGCGAGATGATAGTCTGAGCCCTTGTGCGTTACCTGATAAGCTAGCTGATGCCCGCCGATACTCCGTTCAAATGTCGCCACTTCCCTCCATCGATCATAATCATGGCAGTGAGGTGGTACCTGCGGTATCGACTGAGCTATCGAGATGTGCAGGAGATGTTGGCCGAACGTGGTGTAATCGTTGACCATTCAACGATCTACAGATGGGTACAGCGGTATGCGCCAGAGATGGACGAACGGTGCCGTTCAAAATGGCAAGCTACCAATGATTCTTGGAGAATAGGGTTGGGTCGAGGGAGGCTATGACGCCTCGCCCCTCCCATTTAGATCCGTACGTGCCCGTTTCCGTGCATACGGCTCCCGATGTTCTTAGCAACTGCTTTTGCTCATGTGGATATAGTCATGACAGCTTTCATGTACAGCTAGGAGGTTATTGGATTTCCAGTTGTTGTGATTGCCGTCAAGATGATGCAGATCTACCGATTCATCACTGAGAAAATGTAGTCCGCACTGCCCGCATTTATGGTCTTGATTGCGGATTGTCCTTGAGATAGACCCTGAATAAAACCTACTATTGCGTTTGCTCCAGTAAGCAATATCCCCGTCAAATGGAGACTTATCTCTCCTGACATTGACGTGCCTATTTTCGGAATAAGAGACTTTAGGAAATGCTAGCTCTAGCAGTCGCCTGCATGAGAAGCGATTCTGTTTGGTCTCCTTGCTGAAGACTCGAAAAGTTCTGCGTCGTATGGAGCTCAGAGAGTCCCTGTGCCCATCCATCTTGCAGTACCTATGGTAGTTTCTCCAGCCTCGGACAATTGGAGCTAGTTTCCTAGCCTTGTGCTCCGCACCACAGTTCGAGTGGTTGACGATGTGTTTGACCTTTTGTCGGAAAGTCTTGAAGTTCTCCCGCGAAGGCTTGCTTCTAAACTTGCCGTTGAGTTGAACTTTGAAGGTCCACCCCAGAAAGTCAAACCCCTTGGTCGAAGCCGTCACTCTGGTTTTCTGTTGACTGATAGTCATGCCTCTATCAGCAAGGAATTGCTCGATCCGTTCAAGAATCGCGGCTGCGTCATCTTGCGGCTTGAGGATGAACACCATGTCATCGGCATAGCGCACGGATTGGTGGATATCCTCTATCCCGTTTAATGCCACATTCGCTAACAGCGGACTGATCACTCCCCCTTGCGGAGTGCCTTGTTCAGGGAACTCTGGATTGACGCCTGCTTTGAGGCAGCGGAAGACTCCTAACTTCAGCTGATTAGGGGCGAGCAGTTGTTCCATGATGGCTGAGTGGGCGATCCGGTCGAAGCATTTTTCGATATCTAGCTCGATGACTGTTTTATCGATGCCATGGGCGTTGGAGTGCAGATTTAGGAACAGGAACTTCTGAGCATCATGGGCTGAGCGTCCTGGCCTAAATCCATAGCTCCTCGCATGGAACGTTGCTTCGTGGGCTGGTTCCAACACATACTTTGCTAGACATTGCCAAGCTCTGTCTGCGATGGTGGGAACTTTTAGGAGTCTGGTAGTTCCGTTCTTTTTGGGAATCGGAATCTGTCGTAATCCCTGGTGCTTCCAGTTGTTGACATTGGCTTTGAGGGTTTCACTCAATGCCAATCTCTGGTCGAAATCCAGAGATGATTTACCGTCCACTCCTGCTGTTCGTTTGCCAGCATTGAGCTGTGTTACTTGACGGATGGCCATCAACCTTGCCGAGGTGGACTTGAGAATCAGCTTTTGAAGGGACCGAGCTTTGCGCTTGTCTCCCGCTCGAACAGCTTTGAACACTCGTCTTTGCAGGCGGAAGAGCGTACACCGGAATTTCTTCCAGGGCAGCCCTTGCCACAGTTCACTGGCCGATTGGCTGTGTCTAACCATGCTCTACTCTGAGTTGTGTTTTCTGAACACCTCAGGTCAATTACGACCTGTCCTACCCGGGGCAAAGGGGTTCCGCCACTCGTCCGGCCTATTCAGGGGTCGACTTTGCCCTGAAACCCTTGCTCCGTTTTTATTCGTTCCCTCGGTCAGATTGGTCTGTCCCTTTAGGTGGAGCCACTTCAACCACTGATTCCCCAAGACTCTTGCAGCTTTCTCTCGTATAAATCTGCGGGGATAAGCATCAGTCTAGTCAGGGTAGTCGTGTTGTGCCCTCGCTTCATACTGGGTTGCTTTTCTAGGCTCTGTTTCACCATGAGGACTCCCTATTAGCGCCAGTGTCATCCCACAACTGATGTCTGATTGCGCCCTGCTCCCAGCTTCACTCTCCAGAATTCCGAGTCTGGTCGGTGTGGGCAGATAAGGAGTTACATCTGAGTCTGATGAGCAGGGCTTTCACCTGCATCCGACTGAGAGTTCAACCTCTAGCTCAAGGGAGCTAAAGCTTGGAAGCTTTTGTCTAGAAGGGTTAGTTCATAGTTTTAGGCTCCAACGAATCGCACACGAAACGTATATTCGAGTCGGAGGCGTTTGGAAGTACCTATACCGAGCGGTGGATTCAGCCGGAAATACTCTGGACTTTCTGCTCACGGCCAAACGAGATGGTAGAGCTGCCAAACGGTTTCTGCGTAAGGTCTTGCAGCGAGAGCACGTGCAAACGCCCAGAGTCATCAACACCGACAAGAATGGCAGCTACGTCAAAGCGATCGCAGAATTGAAACAGTCGGGTGAACTGCCAGAGAGCTGCAAGCATCGTCCGACAAAATACCTAAATAATATAGTGGAGCAGGACCACCGATTTGTTCGATGGAGAGTCAAAGCCAGCCAGCATTTCAAGAACTTCTGGAGTGCTCAACGAACCCTGCGGGGATACGAAACTATCAACATGATTCGCAAAGGGCAACTGGTTGGAGTAGCTCGTAGAGACGTTGTTGCACAGAACAACTTCATCGATCAGCTCTTTGGGATTGCTGTATAAAAATCCAGGTGCAGCGTCGATTTCTTGTCACTCATCACTTTGTTGCAACAGAACCGCATGAAGCGTTCTTCCGAATTCCTCACTGTTTCGTGGGTGAATTCGAAACCTCGAAGTAAGAAGAATTCCACCAGATCACGCAAGCTGAGCTTGAATCGCACTCGACTGAAAAGCACTTGAAAGACAATGTCGGTGGGGACTTCGA
>JBCCWF010000630.1:0-3524 GCA_039194035.1 Cyanobacteria bacterium P01_E01_bin.6
AACAACTCTTTTTATAGAAAACATTCTTATTCCGCATCATAATAAAACCTATACGAAGAATTCTTAGATGAAGAATATTCCACACTGCTAATGCTTATTTTGCTCTTAGTTCATATTGAAGATAGAACATCCTTAGATTGTATACTTAGGCTTCACTCAAGCATCAATTGCTCCAAATTATAAAATAAAAACTGATTTATGTCAGTTGATTAAATCAACATCATAAATATATTCGGCTGATAATAAGGAGCCTATTTGTTGCTATTATAATTTCTGATTTTCTTTCAAAGCGCCTACTGTGGCAGTTCAACTATATACGTTAAATATTTCTGCAGACAGATATAAGAGGTCGTCCTGGGAATGGAAGAGTCGACCTCACTTACTATGAAACAAGAAAAATCATTACTGTGGTTGTGATATTCACAAGAAATGATTTAGACAATACAATTTTGACAACCACACCTTAGATAAGCGTTGCTGAATTTGAGATAATGTAGAGATTTTCTATGCAATTTAGTTTTGACATCTAGCCTAAGTTCGTGGATGCAAAAGATATTTCATATCTTTGGGTTCAGGTCCCATGACTATCCACCATTTTGAGATTGATGCTTCAAGTCTTTTCACTCTTCTCGATAGTTTTCTAGAGTAAGCTCGCACTGCTTAGGGCCCTATTCATAACTGATTTGCAGTTTCTTCATGAGTAGTGCCAAAAGCTAAACGAAAATCACAAATAAGGAAGAGTTTCTCGAGAGAAAAGAGATTACTTGGATCGGGTGGTTTATGTTTTAAGTGTCTGATATAAAGATTTGATGTCTGCTTGAAGTTTAAGGTAGGCTGAGCTCCCTCGAGTGTTTGAGGTCCATTCGTGAAGGCTCTCGATGCATCCTTCTAGATATGACTTCTGGCAAGCAAAGCGTCTAACCTTCCCACTTGAAGTCTTTGGCAAGCTACCTGACTTGAGTAATAAGATTGTATATGCAGACAGTGCGTGTTCGGTTTTAATGGCCTGCAGAATATTACCAGTTACCTCTTCAAAATCTAAAGACTTTAAATATTTTCGATTGATCTCTTGCATTACAACCAGTTGCTCTTCTCCATCAATCTCAGCACCAAAAACTGCTCCCCCATTAGACTTAAAAGCAGAGTTACAGGCTTCTACTGTATGTTCAATATCTTGAGGATAGTAGTTTCTGCCGCGAATGATGATCACATCTTTTATACGCCCGGTTACATACAGCTCCTCTTCATATAAAAACCCCAGATCTCCGGTGCGCAGGTACGGACCATCTCCAGTACTTGCTAAATATTTCTGGAAGGATTTGAGCGTTTTCTCTGGACTTTTCCAATATCCAAGAGCTACACTATCACCCTTCACCCATATCTCCCCGATAGAACCTTCGGGTTCCTTCATCAAGGTCTCTGGATTGACTATTGCAACTACTTGATTGAACCGGTTGGTGATACCACTACTTACTGTATGACGTACATTCTTTGCATCGGTTGATGAATTTCCCTTCGGGGGAACAACTGCAACCCGGTTACGTTCGAGCTCGATACGGTTGAGGGGGAGAACTGTTGGAGAAGTATTTGCAAGACCTCCAGAAACAATTAACGTTGTTTCTGCCATACCGTAACAGGGATAAAATGCTTCTTTCTTGAAACCACAAGTTTGAAATGTATCTGCAAAGAGCTTTAGTGTCTCCCAGCGGATGGGTTCTGCACCGTTAAATGCAACCTGCCAAGAGCTCAAGTCCAAACTGCTACGCTGTTCGGGACTAATCTTACGCAAACATAAATCAAAACCAAAATTAGGGCCCCCACTTGTCGTTGCGCCAAATCGGGTGATGGCTTGCAACCACCGTAATGGCTTTTGTAAAAAATCAACAGGTGACATCAGATACACTGGAAATCCTCCAAAAAGGGGTTGGAGAATTCCACCTATCAATCCCATGTCGTGGTAAGGAGGTAGCCAAATTACTCCACAGCTATTAGGAGAATGATTGAAGCAATCGTAAATAGTGGCCGAGTTCTTAACCAGATTGGCATGGCTAACCATCACCCCCTTTGGAGAACCAGTCGAACCAGATGTGTATTGCAGAAAAGCAAGAGAGTTTTCGGAGACCTGCTGTACCGGTTGCATACTGAGGTCAGCGATGGGCTCTAAGCTATCTGTGGCTAGCAATGGTAATTTTGCTAAATTGGCATCGGAATGGAATCGTTCTCCCATACCATCCATTAGGGATTGCGTGGTCAAAGCGACGCTAGCGCCAGCATCGGCAATAATCGCTCTCAGACGGGTCATACTCTGATTTCGACGGGGAGGGTAAGCAGGAACTGTCACAATGCCTGCGTAAAGACATCCGAAGAAGGCAGAAATAAAACTTAGACCCGGTGGAAATAACAGCAATGCGCGATCGCCAACCGACAGATTTTCACGTAGTCGAGTCGCTATGATACGAGCCCGAGTATCGAGTTCGGAATAGGTTAGTCTCTCACTTTCAAACTCTCCTCTCCGTAAAAATGTATATGCTGTTTGCTCTCCTTTTTGCCCTGCTCGTGCCTGCAAGATATCACTGAAAGTCTTGCAGTTTTCTAGCTCAGGAACAGACGTAAACATGAATGTTTCCTCATAGATATATTCGTTTGACTAGGTCAGTAACCTGTTCAATAAACGCAAAGGAATCAAATTATTACGAAAGCCAATCTCAGCCAGAATGCACGAATCTACACTTCAATGTAACGACATATACACGAACATCTGTCATACATACGCAAGTCAAGTATAAAATTACCTGAGAAATAGATTTGACTCTACGTATCACTAGGGAATAGAGTCATCATATCAATACTCCGAGAGTTTGCTGTTTATCACGTACATTTTTGTTAAGCTTTCCCTCAAAGATCTAGGCATGAATTGCCGTTTTTGTCTTTGTTCAGGTAGTTTGAACTCACAAGCGAGAAAAAATAGAAGTTTGCAGCATCTAACTACCACAAATTAGATTGGAATCCTATCCCTCAAAGTAGCAATCTACCTCACTGTATGCGAGAAGAACTTGAATATAAATTGGTTTTCTATACGGTATTTCGCCGAGTGATTGTTCAATTTTTTCTCCACCACTGAGCCAATGCTACTCAGACTACCCTTATCTTGCTTTCGGGTAAGGCTAGTTCGACATAAGTCTTGGTTCTAGAATTGATTTCCACGATCGATAAATCGATGGGTGTTTTAGGTTTCTAGAGTCCCTTTCCCATTGCGGGAGAGAGGTGGCGGGAGGGGTCATCCAACTGAGGTTCGGGTGTATTTTGGCGACATTCTATATTAGGCTTCCTTCCGGAAGAACCGAAATGATTCCCCCCTTCCAGCGCAGCAGCAAAATATGAACGCAGGGGACGAAATAGAGGGCAAGTAGAGTAGCACCCATGACGCCGCAGGCAACGCAAATGGCCATGGGCGGCCAAAAGTCTCCGCCGGCAAGCAACAATGGGACAAAACCGGTCACGGTGGTCAGGGTGGTGGCGAGAAC
>JBCCWF010000631.1:0-3519 GCA_039194035.1 Cyanobacteria bacterium P01_E01_bin.6
ATCAGACGCTCTTCAATTGATAAGTCAGGCATGGGTTAGAATAAGGACATTAGGATAAGACGAATCAGAGGGCGATCGCACAGCTTTTCCAGGGCAACGGCGATCGCCTTTCTGTATGTATATTAATCGATGGCTCTCAGGGCAAGAAAGTCTTTGATCCACTCCCACGCGCTTCATCCGTCAAACACCCGTCATCACAGCCCAAAACTCCGTGATGCGATACCCCTAGAACGTGAAGGGCGATCGCCCCACAACTACCGAAAAATAATCATGTATTGATGCTGCTCACTTCACAACCACAGAAAAGGGCAATCTGTTGAAACATTCATTTGCCTAAGAGCAATAACTCAATTGAGGAGATTATTTAAATTTAGATGAACCGTTAAGATACTGACCGGACTTGCTGGGCATCTTGTGGATTCAGTGATCAATCCCTACTCATTGAAAGCCCCATGATGAAAAGATCGATACTTCTAGCTGTTGCTTCTCTGTTCGCTACGATGCCTGCAACTGCTATCCCTGAATCCGTTAGTGACTCAATTGCCGAAATTAATCGAGCAGCTTGCCTCAATGAATGGGGTGATGCGATCGCCGAAACAACTCAACTTATCGGTAACTCAGAAATCACCAGTGACTACAGAAACGCTCTAATCAGACAGAGAAGGGTCTATGCCAATTACCAGTCCAATAATGCCGTTATTGACATGAGCGACAATCCTAGTTGTGAGGGGATTGAGCCTGAGCCTGAACCTGAAGTAGCTTCCGAACCGTCAACACTAGACTGGGAAAGGGCGATCGCAGGAATTGGACGTACATCTAGTAGCCCTCGAAGTTCCTCAACAAGAACAGCATCCAGTCAATCTGTATCTCTCCCCTTGGCTGGTTCATCGTGTTCTAGTTTTGAGACCAGGTGGGAAGCTACATACCACTACTGGAATGGTACTGCTCCAGCCGATTTGGATGCAGATTCTGATGGTATGGCATGTGAACATCTCCCAGAAGAGAGAAATTGGGGAGGATATGTCGCTCATCGTCAGGTATCAACCAGAGGTTACACCGGAGAAGTGATGACCGTGAATAGTAATTTTCATTATCTTCGCCTGCAAAGCATATCTATCGGAGGAGTGAGGACGCCTACTTTTTCAACCCGTTCATTCAGATCTCAAGCTGCTGCACGTGAACATTTTGAATGCTATTACAGCAACAGTAGTGAATGCCCTTTTGCTCGTTAGCCTCACGACAAAGGGCGATCGCTGAAAGGAACGCCCGCGATTTTTTGAATTCAAAGGCACTCAAAGCATTGCTAGGAGAAGGTTATACGCCCGCGATTTCTCAAATAGAAATTGAGGCGTGGAAGGATGTTGTGATGAGAGGCGATTTCAAGAAGTTATGAAAATGCTATCTGGAAAACGAATTATGTACGAGCAGTTGATTGGGGGCGATGTACAATAGCGCCAAGGCGAGGGATAAGCTTATGGCTGAAAGTAAAAATACGTCTTGGAGTCCATTGTTTGAAGCATACTTTGATGGACAAAATGTTGCTCCAGGGCGCATAAAGTCAAAAGACATAGCAGAAGTCATGACAGCTATTGAAGATTTAATTGCTGTCATGATCAGTGAAAACCACTCGCAAATAGTCAGAAAGGATGCGGTTATTGTTGGGTTAAAAAGCATTGGTAGTGGCAGTTTAACACTAGCTTTTGACGTAAATGATAAAGCGCTGTCGAGCATTGCAATGTCTGAGCTGAGACGCGCTTTCAAGAAAGATGATTTGCTCAGGTTGCCGTTGGAAGCAAGAAGACAGCTGGAAAATATTGTTAAGTTTCTCAAGAAGTATCACTGCTCATTTCAAGCTAGGTCTTTAACAAATAGGAAAACCAGCTATTTTTCATTGGATACAGAAACAGAGATCCCCTATTCTCCTCAAGTTAGCGGAGAAACTGTTTTATATGGACAAGTGACTAGAGCTGGTGGTGCTGACACTCCTAAGATTCAATTCAAGCCAATTGATGGAAGCAAACCAATTTACTGCGATACTACAAAGAAAATTGCTGTTGAAGCGGCGAAAAGACTTTACCAAGAAGTTGGGTTAAAAGGTCTAGCGACGTGGGATACGGAAACGTCACTTATTGAAGCTTTTCAAGTTACTGAAATTTTGGAATACAAAAAAGCGGATATCACTGAGAGTTTTAACTTGATCCGTGAAAAATTTGGCAAAACCTTTAACTACATTGGGGATGTTGATGAATTTGTAGCAAGCTTGAGAGAGGATTGATGTACGAGCTTAGGCGAGGAGATATAGTTTGTTTTGACTCAAATGTAATAATCTGGGGATTTATCCAAGAATCAGACACAACTAATGCAGACAAGATATCTAAGTCTATTCATTTAATTGAAGAGTGCAGCAGGCTAGAGGTTAATGTCGTTATCCCATCTATTGCTTTAGCTGAAGTTATTAGTGGCTGCAAGTCTAAAAAGACAGCCGAGAAAATACATTCTGAGATTTTCAAAAGTTTTAGAGTCGTGCCCTTTGACTCTATGGCAGCATTCCAATACTCCGAACTATGGAGAGTCAAGAAAAAATCTCAGAAAGGTAAGAATAAAATTGAAGGCACAAGAAATACACTTAAAGCAGATTGCATGATAATTGCTACTGCTTTATCAGCAAAAGCACACTGCATTTATACTGGCAACAACGAAGTTGAAAAGTTTAAAAAACTTGCACAATCCAAGATAGAAGTAGAGTCTCCACCAGGATTTTTACAGCAGACTACACTTGAAGTTTAATTTTTGTATGGTGCCGCACGAAACATACAACCAATAAAAGGCGATCGCGGCATAACCTTAGCTAGCCTCAGTATCATGCTCTGAATTAGATGAGAGGCTGAGAGATGTCGTTGTCTGCACAAAAGTAGATCGCCCCACAACATCTACCTATCACTTCAAGATAAGCAGCGCAGGGCAGCCTATGGAAAAAGGCGATCGCACTGCATTGTGACAGTTGAGAGACTACTATCTCGCTACCATTAAATGCCGCGTCAGAGGGCCAAATGGCTAGAGGGCATAGTGCAATCAAGTCCTCGGGGCCTCGCAGACAACTCGAAAACCGATAGCGCTGTCGCGGTTGTCGGCGTTGAGGTCGAGGCGATAGGCAGAACGGCAATACCCTGGAAAGCTGACCCAAGAACCGCCGCGTAGAACACGAGAATTATCATCGCCACCAGTTACCCAAGCATTTCCATTCGTCGGCGCACCTTCATAGTTGGGATGCCAAATGTCTTGACACCACTCAAACACATTCCCATGCATGTCGTAGAGGCCAAAGGAGTTAGGGGGATAGTTGCCGACAGGTGTTATTTGCCTAATATTCTCATTGAAACTAGCCTGATCCTTAGTTATGGAATCTCCAAAGGAATAGGCCGTCGTAGTTCCGGCTCGACATGTATACTCCCATTCAGCTTCTGAAGGTAATCGATACTGTTTATTTATATGTTTTGATAATCGCTTGCAGAACTCAAC
>JBCCWF010000632.1:0-3515 GCA_039194035.1 Cyanobacteria bacterium P01_E01_bin.6
CGTGCTGAGCGCGCTTCAATCGCTCATTTCTTCGTAAACTTTGCCAAGTCGTGTTAATAACGCAAAGCTATTTAATGTCACGTTGATTGGAGAGCATTGTATCCAATTGGATCGATGTAAGCCTCCCAATCAAAAAATCCCCGTTTTGGCAGAATCTGCCAAAACGGGGATTTTTTGATTGGGAGGCTTGCTCCGTTAAACCTCTTCTAGGTTGGGAACTGTCGTTTGGGTTTAGCTCTACTATTTGTCGGGTTGAGGAGTCATGCGTAAGTATGATTTGACTTCAGTGTAGCCCTTGGGAAACTTCTCCTTCAACACCTCTGGATCTTTTAATGCTGGAGAAATAACGCAATCGTCTCCATCCTTCCAGTTCACTGGGGTGGCAACGCTGTAGTTATCGGTAAGCTGGAGAGAATCAATCACCCGCAAAATTTCTTCAAAGTTTCGGCCGGTACTAGGCGGATAGGTAATGGTTAGTCGTAGCTTTCTGTTGGCATCAATGACAAATACAGTCCGAACGGTGAGTGAAGGATTGGAATTTGGGTGAATCATGTCATACAGCTCAGACACCTTCTTATCCTCATCCGCAATGATGGGGTAGTTGACTGTGGTGCTCTGAGTTTCATTGATATCACCAATCCATCCCTTATGAGACTCAACGCCATCGACGCTCAGCGCAATGACTTTTGCGCCGCGCTTATCAAACTCGGGCTTTAGCTTGGAAACTTCGCCAAGTTCTGTCGTGCAAACAGGTGTGTAGTCTGCGGGGTGAGAAAACAAAACAACCCAGCTATCGCCTGCCCAGCTATAAAAATCAATTTCACCTTCAGAGGTCTTTTGTGTGAAGTTTGGGACGGTGTCCCCCAGTCGAAGTACCATATGCGATGCTCCTTGTGTTGCGGAAAATAAATCAGTTGATGCGCCTCATATGACCCATCATGGCACAAACCCCGACTACTCGATCGGGATGTCGTACTTCTATGTGTAAAGAACAGTCTGACTGTAGATCGTCCTGGACTATCTTTGAGGAGGCTTAAGTATTTATTCGGCTGCGATCGCCCATTCATAAAGAAATGTAATTCGAGACCCAGTGAAATGTTGAGGTCGGTATCGAGAATTAACGGAGTATGACAGGCCACCCAAGCATGTATGCTCCATCACGATAGAATTCACATAGTATGAGACTATCCCACAGATAATCAGAATCGACTCATTAGAATCGGCGGATTATCTGCGTCGATACGGACTCGCCATTTTTTTATTTGCTTTTTCAATGCTTCTTTTCATTCCACCATCGTATTTATCCGATCTCTGCCGTTAAGCTGTTCACATCATCCGCGGCTTTTCCCATTCGCCACTCATCCCAATACAGAGGATTCTCATGACCGATTGGATAATCGAAGGCATGATCATGGCGTTAGCGTGGTTCATCCATGTGATTCAGCCCCTGGTCGTTCCTGCCAGCTTCATTGCCGCTTGGTTCATTTTAGTGATGGCTGGGTTGAGCATTGTGAGCTTTTTCAGAGATGGCTTGAAACGAGCGAAGGCGATGCACACCATTCCTTGTGCAAACTGTCGATATTTCACTGGGGACTACCACCTTAAGTGCTCTGTTCATCCTAGTAAAGCCCTTTCAGAAGCAGCAATTAACTGCATGGACTATGAGGAACAACCATTTGGAGTGTATTCGTAAGGGTCGGGAAGCTCGAAGATGATTTCGTCTGAAAAAGAAGATGAGTTGTTGGAGCTAAGCTCAAACTCACCTATGTTGAGTATTTTGGTGGTTGTCCCCCGCCTCCGGTGGGAGACAACCACGCAATTTCAATCGCTGACAACTTAGCATCAGTACGCGATTAAGCTTCAATGTTTAATATTCACCCCCAGAATTTTCGATGTTCAGCTGATTTCGAGAATCACAGGGGTGTGATCGCTGGGTTTCTCTAGTTTCCGAGGCTCAACGTCGATGGTGCAGGCGATCGCCCGTTCATAGACTGGAGGAGATGCGTAGTGATGGTCAATGCGCCACCCCATGTTGCGACGGAAGGCAGCGGCTCGATAATCCCACCAGCTAAACTGTCCTCCATCTTGGGTAAACTTGCGGAAGACGTCAGCTAGCCCGACTGACAGCACAGTGTTTAATGCTTCGCGCTCATCGGGAGACGACATGATGTGTTTCTCCCGGCCTTCTGATTTATAGATGTCACGGTCTTCTAGCGCAACGTTAAAATCCCCGCACACGACTAGATTGGGCTGAGCCTCTAGGGATGTCTCCAAGTACTGCTTGAGCACCTTGAACCAGTTGAGCTTGTAATCATATTTTTCACTTCCGATGGAAGAACCATTGGGCACGTAGAGGTTCACGATGCGAATGCCGTCGAGGGTTGCTGCAATGACTCGCTTTTGGGCGTCGAAATCTTGGGCGATCGACTCTCCCACGACAGGCGTAAAGCCAGCGGTCACATCGTCCAATGGTGCTTTACTCGCCAATGCCACGCCGTTGTATGACTTTTGACCAAAGATATAGGTTTGGTAGCCTAGTTCCTCGAAGGGCGATCGCGGGAAATCGTCATCCACTACCTTTGTTTCCTGCATACAAAGCACATCTACATCGCTTTCCTTGAGCCAATTCGTGACATGGTCAAGGCGAGTGCGGACAGAGTTGACGTTCCAGGTGGCAATTTTCATGTGGAAAATAAAGTCTCAAGAAACCAGGCTTCTCATCATACCGCTCAGCCCATCTCATGCGATCGCTCGTTTTTCAGCAAAGACAAAAGGGCGTTTGTTCCTACATCGCTCAATTGTAGTGAGATAGCTACTGAGAAGACGTAGACTATTCTGAGCCTATGGCCGCTCACTCGATGTGTTTCTGCATTTTGATGTGGGGAACTCCGGTCATGGTTGATGGAAAAATATTGCCGACAGGCTCAAATCCTGACCTCTGATAAAACGCCTGCTTTGTTACCCGTGCAAAGAGCACCAGTTGCGTTGCTCCCTGACGAATAGCGCTTTTGGTTAACCCATCCAGGATCCGCGTGCCGAGTCCCTGTCCCTGGAATTCTGGTCTTACCACCATTTGATAAATCTGAAATTCATGGGAACTATTTTGCCCCAAGCGACCATAGGCAAGGACTCGGTGAGAATCAGGGGTGGTAATAGCAAGATGCTGGTCGGTGCCTTCTGCGGGGTTGAAGATGGCGTCTACGGGAATGTGATGAGCTTGGTAAAACAACTGATAGCGAAGCTGAGCGGCTTGATGATAAGCATCGCTACCGTAGTCAACAAATTGGAGTCGATAGTGCTCCGTGTTTACAGGGTTATCTATGCTGCTACCTGTTCGCTTGATCACGCTGACTAACCCTCAAGCTCATCATCTACCAACACGACTTGGCAAAGTTCGGGGAATCGGGTAAACGGGATAGTCACAGACGATTGAAATGCGGGATGATTCTCACAGCAGAGTCATATAGCCGGACAACCATGCTTCCATTTGTTGGCATACCCCCTACGATTCAAGC
>JBCCWF010000633.1:0-3506 GCA_039194035.1 Cyanobacteria bacterium P01_E01_bin.6
AAAATTTTTTTTCTGGTTTTTTTTGCTTTCGCGCAGCCTCAAGCGATTATCGGTAAAATCATCAACATCCTTCTATCAGCATTATTGACAGCATCTTTCTGAATCTAAGCCATACCTCGCAGGCGATTTGTATTCTCGACAAGGCTCTGGGCAAAAACATCAAAACGCTTCGACAATTTTTCATCCAAAATCTTACCTTCTTCATCAAAAGCTTTCCAAGCCTGTCCCACAGCAATTTGTTCAGGGATCGTCCAGGCATGAATCCAGCGCAAAATTGTCCGTAGATCGTTCAAGGCATTGCTATTGGATTGCCCACCCAACACACTGACAACCCCTGTCACCTTCCCAGTAAATTCATCAAACCCCATCAAGTCCAATGCGTTTTTAAGGACACCGCTGACGCTGCCGTGATACTCCGGCGTCACCAACAAAACGCCATCGGCCTCTTTTACGGCTTGGCTCATGATGGCCACATCGGGATAGGCAGAATAGTCGTCACCCCCATCACAAAACGGCAACGTCATCGTTCGTAGATCCAGAATCGTGACCTCAGCACCGAGCGCCTCTAAACGTTGCACAGCTATCTGTAGCGCCTGATGGCTATATGAGTTCGGACGCAAACTTCCGGCGATGCCAACAAATTTAACCATAGAAATCATCCTCATCATGGATCATCAAGATGCTTTCATTTTAGACAAAATGAAGTCGTTATGACTACGAATTGAAAAATTCAGCTTTTTCTCTACCACTGCCAACCAGTCCAATAAGTATCTGGACGTAATAAAACCAAAACCCCCAATCTTGTGTCGCCCGCTGCGCGGGCGACACAAGATTGGGAAGGTTACGTTTCATTATGGCTAGCTACTTACTCCATTCCTGAATCAATAAAAGCATCGTGAATCTGGCAACAACTAGGCGACCGTTTGCTCAACATTGCTCATTGCCCGCAATGCTGATATTTGATAGCGTTTACTCAGAAGTTCTTTTGTATCTCCGCATGACCCCATGATGGAGCCCCTTTGGCTAACATCTTCAACGATTTCTGCCCACCATTGGTGGACTAAGCCATCGGTATCGCGATGAGCAAATTCTGCCTGCCACCGCTGTCTATTGTCACTAATGTCTAACACCTCATGGCGAATGTCGTGGATCAGCCATTGCCATCCTTGGTTTTGCCAAAATAGGCATTCCAATGTCTGTAGGGGACTGGGTAATAAGCTCCATCCACGATAACGTTCGATGAGCAATTGCCAGTTTCCGCGATACAAAATCAATTGTTTCAGACTATCAAGATCCATCCGCCCATAATATCGTCCTTGAGGTAAATCAATTAGCGTTGGTGCAAAGCGATGACCACCAATGTGGCTAATTTGCCAAAATCGGAGATTTGGGATATTCCATTCGTTTTTCAATTGCTGAGCACTCCGATAAAAAGGATAGCCATAGCGGCCACAGCACCGATCATGTTGACCATGAGTACAGATAAAGATGTCCCGCATCAGCGTTGATTGAGTCCAACACGATAGATCATCACCCGCAAAGTACTGTTGAATGGCGATCGCCGCTTCGTCTAGATTCGATACCTGTATTTCTATTGTTTGATACTCTGATGCGAACCCGTGGGGACGCTGAAAAATCAGAACCCGTCGCCTGAAAAAATTCTGGGAATGCGTCTTAGGATCAACATCACAGGACCCGTGAATCAGAAAAAAGCGAATACCACGCTTCTTATCGTCTGGCTTATCGAGCATTTCCCGTAATGCAGTGGGCAAACCCTTCGCCTGTTGAATCGAATGTCCCCAAGGCGGTGGACATTCGATCATGACAAAGCATTCAGTTGGTGGAGCTGTACCAATGAGATGAACTTCTTGACGACGAGACTGGTCAGCACAGGATGGAAACAGCATAGGTCTGAAAATAACGATGGCACGGATTCAAGGCGCTCAATCAAAAAAATTGAATCGTTTACGTCACTCAGTAGTTCGGCATGATTAACCTGACAACCCAAAAACCTGGGGAGCCTCCCTCCGGGGCGCTCCCCAGGTTTTGAAAGTGAGTTTATTTATGCCTATCTACTGATCAGCGTCACGTATCGACTCCACTGGCTCACGCTCTACATGATTGAATACTGGGAATCATACTACAATTTAATGAGAAAATATGTCATTAGATTGTAGTATGATTTCCACTTTCTTATCAACTTTTGTTCTCAATAGATGAACGAGGCTATGGATAAATCATGTTGACGTAAAGAAGAATCGTTTTACGGAAGGACAAGGGATTCAAGTTATAAAATTTCATGACTATCTGCCCGTTACCCATCAAAACAATCACTTGACCTATTTCAAGCAATGCGTCAGGATCATGTATTAATTGTTAGAAATATTCTCAACTATAGAAATTGTTTGTTGCCTTCATGATTGTCAAATAGGATGAATGACTATGAAATTTTGCTTTGGCATCGAACATGAAACTGCATTTTTGCGTTCTGATGGACAGTTTGCAGACTTCACGAACACAACATTTGATGAGTTCGATGCGATAGTGGCTCAACTTCCGTCCTATGCAGGGGACTACCCTCAATTGCGAATAGGCGATGCTGGGATTAGGTTTAAACGCTGGTACATTGAAGGATTTGAGCGCTTTTCTGAAACAGGGGCGTTAATCGGGTGTGTTCCTAAGGGGATTGAACTACGTACAACGGTTCAAGCAACGATTGATGGAGTCATTACTGAACTCACTCAAAGCTACCAACAGCTCTATCAGGTTGCTAAGCCTGCCGGGTTTAGGCCTGTGCTCACCAGCTATAATCCGCATCAATTTGCGTTTGAACCTGTACCACCTCTGAATACCTACGAGCAGCGACAATTCAACAGTTCGCATGAAAAACGAACCTCTGCCATTCCAATGATGACCTTTGGTCCAGATCTCAATCTTTCGGCAAAAGAACTATCTACGGCTGACGTGATTGACTGTGGGAAAAAGCTAACGTTCTACAGTCCGTTTATGATTCCCTTTAGCTACAGTTCTCCGTTCCTAAAGGGACAACTATGGGATGGACTATCTATTCGTACGTTTGAACGAACAGGACGACGACCTGCAGCCAGGGTGTTTCTGGCTCATGAATCCGACCTCTTAGCGTCTGAACCTTCACTTACTAAGCTTGCTCGTGTCCCAGCAGAGATTGGGCGGATCGAGTTTAAGGCCTTTGATAGTTGTGGTGATTTTTCTCTCTATGGCAGTTTGTTAGCCTTACTCAAAGGCCTGATGTTAGATACCACCTTGGCCGGTCGATCGATGATTCCAGATATATTGTTACATCAACGCTCAGCTCAGTTTGGGTTTACCGATGATGATATTTATACCCTTGCTCAAACAGTCTTAAACGCAGCAAGTGAGGCGCTTGCCGATGATCCGGATCAGGTTAGATTGGAGCCGCTGCACATCATGTTGGAAAAACGACTGAGTCCTGCCGATGATATGACGACACAGTTCAGAAATGGGCG
>JBCCWF010000634.1:0-3495 GCA_039194035.1 Cyanobacteria bacterium P01_E01_bin.6
ATCCAATGATGATGTTCCAACAAGTCTGCTTGCATTTAACTGGCTTGAAAACCACCAACTAAATTTTGATTTTTTCCGTGACAATCCATTTATTTACAACGACACCGTTGATTTTAGTGGGAAGCAGAGTCCCTACTTTTTCATTGAGACGAGCAATGGCCATGTCAGTGCAAAATACCCAATTGGCCCAGCGATTCTCTCGTTTCCTATTTATTCATTGTTCTTTTTAGGCATAAAGATCTTTGATGGATTGCACACCTTATTCACAGGTATCCCGACAGATTCATTAGATTTATCAAGTCAGGCCTTTCTTCTTTCTCAACGCACAAATTATGAAACGATTTCCGCAACACTTCTAACGGCGTTATCTGTCCTCTTGTTTTATCTCGCATCTCGGTTGAAGTTTGGTCAATCCACGGCTCTTCTCTCAACATTTATTTTTGGATGTTCAACATCGGTGTGGGTAGTCTGTTCCCAAGGATTAAGACAACATACTGTTTCTAATCTCGTTTTGCTTGCGGCTATGTTGGCCTTATTTAAGGCCAATCGAACGATTGAAGCGCCCCAGAAACTCCTGCTTGTTCTCGCTGGATTCTTTGCAGGACTCCTTCATTCCAGCCGTCCAACAAGCTTATTATTCTTTGCAGCACTGATTGCCTATTGCATTTATACCTACCGAAAAAACTGCCTATATTTCTTTGTGGGAACATCATCCATTTTGATTGGGATGGCATGGAATGTTTACTATTTTGGCATTTCTAATTTCTTGAAGGGAGGCTATGCTGACCTGACGAGCCAGGTTCAGACCTATAGCCTGAAGTATTTTCCTGAATCTGCAGTTGGCCTTCTATTAAGTCCTAATCGGGGTTGGCTAACGTTATGTCCCATTTTGCTGTTTGCCATTCCAGGTATTCGACGAATATTCCGCTGGCCGTCAAGCGATGACGAGAAGTTATTGGCGTGTTTATCGCTCGCTTGTGTCGCGCTATATGTTCAGTATTGCTTCTACTTTGCCTGGACTGGAGTTCTTGTCTATGGGCCTTCTCGATTCTTAGTTGATGTTCTTCCAGTTCTTTGTTTCTTGATCAATTACTACCTCTACACCCATTTTCAGCATGCAGAACTAGGTGCTAAAAAGTTGTGGAATGGCGTATTCATTATATTTTTTGCCTGCCTGATCTTTTCTACGTTTGTCCAGGCCGTTGGAGCCTTTGGTAATAATTCATGGGCTACCATCCCTACTCCCAATAAAGAGAGACTGTGGAAGATCGATGATTCAGTTGTGGAGCGTACTACCCGAGGCATTATTTTTGATATTCAAGATCCAATTGATAATAGGCGTGAATACGTTGCTGGATTACAAGGACAGGTTCTAGAGTTCACAGATTCGGCTGGTTATCCAGCTCGTCGTGATGTCGTCGTTCGAGCCGGCAAGGTGATTCGACTGAGACTCGATCTCGAAAATACAGGGACATCACCATGGTACGGCTATGAAACGGGTACAAAATGGGGGCTACTTCAAGCCGTCGTTCGTTTTGAAACATTAGATGGAGCGGGTGTTGGTAGTCATCGTAAGAGCAAGATCTATGTTGAAGGTGGAACAATTCAGCCTGGAGAGACCGCGATCGCCGTTGGCGATGTCAAATTCCCTTCCCAGCCGGGACCATACAATATGGTCGTAATGATTGAAGCATCTGGAATTGATGAACTCACCGATATACGGCAATCCATTCGAGTGCACATATTATCCCGTCACGACTTCAAGCAAGAATATGGGGAAACGCTCTCAGGATTTGAATTTCAGGCTGTTCTTGTACCGTAATTCAGAGGCACAAGAAGTTCAAAACAGTTCTTTGGCGCTAACGAGCGATCGCCATTCCAATGGCGTCCATCACTCGTTTGACTGGAATCAACTCTAATCCCAGATCTGAAAAGTTTTGAGAGGCTGGAACGATTGCTTGTTTGAACCCTAGCTTTGCCGCTTCCTTCAGACGCAGCTCCATTTGAGAAACCGGTCGGATTTGTCCCCCCAAGCCGACTTCACCAATCAGCACCATGGTTGGATCCACAACGCGATCTCGGAAACTAGCGGCAACGGCGATCGCCACTCCCAAGTCTGCGGCGGGTTCACTCACATTGAGGCCACCAGATGACGCAACGTATGCATCCAGCTTGGAAAGAGGAATGCCAACCCGTTTTTCCAGTACCGCCAAAATTTGCAGCAAGCGGTTGTATTCAATGCCTGTGGTGGATCGGCGTGGAGACGCATAGCTTGTGGGGCTGACAAGGGCTTGTAGTTCAACGACAAGCGGACGAGTGCCTTCACAGGCAACGATTGTCGCGACGCCTGGGGCCAGTTCATCTCGGTTGCCGAGAAATAACTCCGATGGATTCAGGACTTCGCTCAGGCCGCGATCTGCCATCTCAAACACGCCCAATTCTTGAGTAGCCCCAAAACGATTTTTCACTGACCGAAGGAGGCGGTGACTCGCAAAGCGATCGCCCTCAAAATACAGAACCGTATCAACCAAGTGTTCGAGCACCTTAGGCCCGGCGATCGCCCCTTCTTTCGTTACATGTCCCACAATCAACAACGTAATGCTTTCTCGCTTGGCTACCCGCATTAGCGCAGAGGTACATTCGCGCACCTGTGAAACAGAACCCGGAGCAGAACTCAGTGTTGGTAAATACAGCGCCTGAATACTGTCAATTACAGCAACTTGAGGGCGGAGTGATTGGAGCTCTGCGAGCACGATGTCTAAATCTGTTTCGGGCAAAAGATACAGATTAGAGTCTTGCTTGTCCAGAGATGTCTTTGCCTGCGGTGATGATTTTGATGGATGCATAGACTGGGCATCGATCTCTTGTTTATGAGGCTCTTGTTTATGAGGCTCTTGTTTATGAGGCTCTTGTTTATGAAGGTTTTGAGTCGTTGATTGTTGAGCATTGGATTGGGGAGAGGGAGAGTCAATTCCTAAACGGTGCGATCGCAACTTGACCTGCTGTCCTGACTCTTCGGCACACACGTAGAGAATCGGAAATTGATAGGCAAGACGATTGGCAACCTGGAGTAATAAGGTCGATTTTCCAATCCCTGGATCACCGCCGATTAACACAAGAGAACCAGGCACAATACCACCTCCCAGGACTCGATCTAATTCGACATACCCAGATGAGAGACGCGCCTGGGGATGATCAGAAATTTCGCTGAGAGTCCGAGAAACTAAAGGGTGGCGGTCTTTTGAATGTGCTGATGAAGAGGTGGGCGATCGCCCCATCGATGAACGGCCTGCGGAAGAGGTTGCGACCATTTCCTCCACCATTGAATTCCAGCTTCCGCAAAAGGGACATTTCCCAAAGAATTGGGCAGAATCCGCCCCACAATCTCGACAAACATAATGAGCACGTGATTTAGGCACAGGGTACTACTCTCAACCAGAATTTTCAGACAGAATCGCAATCGCAATAATTTAGATTTAGATGGCCACAATTAAC
>JBCCWF010000635.1:0-3487 GCA_039194035.1 Cyanobacteria bacterium P01_E01_bin.6
TGAATGTTTTCATAGAGTGATTAAACAAGTGTGTAACATCGAACGTTTTTACGTGCGAGATGAACAGGCTATTCGTAATCACGTTTTTTGTGCGTTGCGTGCTTTTTGCAAGCTGCAAACGATGTGCATCAAAGGCATTAACAACAACTGCTATGAGATATCGCGTCAGCTATTTGTGCCGGTGATTCGCCAGTTCATTTTAGAAAATCTAACGGAGACGACGCTTGCTTGACCCCATCATCACGATTTTGTCAATGCGTAACTCCTATGAGTTTCAGCAGCTTTAGTGGTGTGATCAATGGCTTGTCGATATAAACAAAAACGATTGTCTTCTAGAGCCTGCCTGATGCGAATACTCCACTGCCGTTCCCCACGCTGTCGAGCTAATTCAGAATCATCAACTTGATAGATATGGATACGATTACGACCCCGGTCTTTCGCTGCATAGCAAGCCGCATCCGCAGCACTCAATGCCTCTGTTAATGTGCAATGATTTGCTTCTAAGGGCACTAATCCAAGGCTGACTCCGATACTAAAGGCTTTGTCTTGCCAGAGAAATCGAAAGGTCTGTACTGCTTGACGAAGCGTGTCGGCAATCATCTCTGCCCGCTTCAGTGGGCAGTTTTTCAGCAAGACCCCAAACTCATCACCCCCTAAGCGAGCCAATGTATCGGTGGTGCGAATTCGACCTTTCAAGAGTTGGGAAATTTGGCGTAAGAGTTCGTCTCCGGCCATGTGGCCACAGGTATCATTGACGACCTTAAATTGATCCAAGTCTAGGTAACAAAGAACATGAACCGTATTTTCTTGTTGTACATCCCGCAACGCCTCGGCGAGATCGTGCTCAAATTTCCGTCGATTGACTAAGCCCGTTAGGACATCGTGGCTCGCCTGCCACGAGAGTTGCCGCGAGAGCTGCCGTGATTGTGTCACGTCATGGAATACCATGACCGCGCCAATCAGTTGCCCTTCCCGATCTCGAATCGGCGCAGCCGAATCTTCGATACTGTATTCTGTGCCATCTTTGGAAATTAGAACGGTATGGTTCGCTAGACCTGCGATGCAGCCTTTGTGCAAAACTTGCTCAACCGGATTATCAACCCGCGCCCGCGTCATTTCATTGACGATGTTGAAGACGTCCGTCAGTTGTTTTCCTTTGGCAGCCGCCGCGCTCCAGCCGGTCAAGCGCTCTGCCACTGGGTTGAAATATTCAACTTGGCCGATAGCGTCCGTCGTAATAACGGCATCTGCGATGGAATGCAGGGTGACCTGGGCAAGTTCCTTACTCGCTTCCAATTCTGCGGTCCGTTGGTTTACTCTTGCTTCGAGTTCTTGATTGAGCTTCTGCAAGTCTCGTTCAGCTTGTTTCTGTTCCGTAATGTCGGTAACTGTGCCGATATAGCCGCTGATATGCCCATCCGCTCCAGTTTCTGCGACCGCTTGTCCAACGACCCACGTCACTTTGCCTGTGAGAGTTTGGAAGCGATATTCTAGCCGAAAGGGAGATTGAGCTTGAACTGCACGGCACCATTCTGCAACAACAGACGCTCGATCGTCTGGATGGAGCTGCTTAACCCACCCAGTTCCTTTGGCTTCCTCAAGGGGCATTCCTGCAATGTCACACCAGCGATCGTTGACGTACAGACAATCGCCATCCGCATTGGTCTGAAAGATTCCCACAGGAGCTGCTTTTGCTAGATTGGCATAGTGCTGTTCACTCTGACGTAGGGCTGCTTCAGCCCTCTTTCGCTCGCTAATATCGCGCCCTTCTGGGATCAATAACGTGACGCAACCTGCGTCATTAACGACTGGACGCAGCGAAAAATCAATCGTCACGATGGAATCTACTCCCAGGACATCCACTTCATAGCGAACAAATTCTCCCTGAGCAGCACGGGCGATCGCTTTTTTCAACTGGTCTTGAGTGTCAGGCGAAATAGTCCACTAGCGGGCATCCCAGAAAGGCCGGTGGATCACGTCTTCTCGGCGTAGTCCCCCAAATTCGAGTGCGGTTTGGTTGGCTTCAATCACAGTTCCATCCGATTTGAGTAAGCCAATAAACTGAAATGTTTGATTGAAAATGGCACGAAATCGATGTTCCGTTGATTGCACCTGAGTTTCTAACTGAGATGCACGAGTTTGTAGCCACTGTATTTGTTCGGTTTGTAGTTGTTTTACCTGCTGCTTGAGAACCGCAATTGTTTTCTGCATTTCTACCGGGTCGAACGCCGCCAAAATGCTGGTTTGTGTCACAATTCCGACCAGCAACCCTTGATCATTTGTGACGACTAATCGTCTCACGCGCATCCGCTCCATTGTTTGATGAGCAGCCCACAAGTCGTCGTGGGAACTGAGGCAGGTGAGTGGTGTGCTCATGACATCTTGAGCTTGAAGCGTGCTTAAGCTCAGTCCTAAGGACTGAAACTGAACAATATCGCGCTCGGTTACAATGCCAATGGGAGATAGACGAGAGGCCGTTGATGCATCTCTTTGCTGCGTAATCACCACACAACTCACTCGATGGAGCGTCATGAGTTTCGCAAGTTCAAGGGCTGTTGTCTCAGGAGGAGCATCAATCACGCAGATGGACATCATCTCGTTGACCTGAAGCAGCCTGAATAGATCGGAGGGCTGTAGTGTGTGGCGAATGCTATTTGGGGTTACAAGTCCTACCACCTGATCGTGCTCATTCAGGATTGGCAGATGTCGAATACGATGCTGGCGCAAGACACTCAGCGCCCCAAAGGAATCCTGTAACCTAGATTCCTGTAGCGTGATTAATTGCTGAGTCATGACATCAGCGACTTGGGCAGTGGCGAGATCAATTCCATTCGCTGCTAGCTTGACCACATCGCGCTCAGTTAAGATACCTACAAGTTTCTCCTTGTCTACAACAAGGGCACAACTTGACCACTTGACCGGAGGCTGCATTGAAGCCGAATTCTTGTTTGGCAATAAGGATCTGCTAGATCCGTAGCTCATAAGGCTAATGACATCTAAAGCAGGCGTATCGGGTGTAACCGTAAGAGGAGATTTATCAATAGCTGGTTCTAAGGCTGAGGAAGAAGGAAACGCCTCTTGAGATTTCCCCTTGAATTTTTGCGGTTCTTCGGAATGGGGCATGGCGTTAATGAGGAGATAGGGTTAGCAGCCTATAAGGTGAAGGGACGGCTTCCCTTCCGTGTCAGGCAATTCTGCGTGTCTAATCTGCGTATCTAAGGAATTTTACAGGGTTGGTATGGCAGTCTGCACGTAGGTTAGGACATATATTTTTGTTTAAGCTATCTGCGGCTCCCTTCCATTTGTGGGCGCCGGATGTTTATGTTGGTGCCCCTACTACTACTACGGCTTTATTAGCGACCGTGCCTAAAGTTGGGATATTTTCTATTTTAGTTTCGATTGGGCCGGTGGCTAATGTGTTGTTGATTGGGGTAATATTTTCAATGGTGGTGGGCGCCCTCGGTGCTTTGAATCAAACCAAAATTAA
>JBCCWF010000636.1:0-3481 GCA_039194035.1 Cyanobacteria bacterium P01_E01_bin.6
CCCTCCTATCGACGCTTCACGATTGCCCTTGTGGGCGTCGCTACACCATCCGAGCTGATTGCTGATCATCAGCGTACGCCCTTTAATATCGGCAAGGCGATCGCCCTGGATGGGTTTCAGCAACATGATGCCCATCCCCTAATCCCCGGATTAACGACCATCTGCAATAATCCAGATGCCGTTCTTGCCCGAATTCTCTTCTGGACAGGGGGACAACCGTTTCTTACTCAGAAGCTCTGTCAACTCATACTCGACGATCGTGACATCACTGGGGAACAAGAAGCAAGACCGTCGTCCCACACGTCTAATTCCCATGCCAATTCCCATCATCTATGGGACACTGCTTCAATGGAACGAATTCCTCGTCTTCCGTCCCTTGATGTCAGCGATGTTGATCGCCTGGTTCACACCCGAATTCTGACGAATTGGGAAGCCCAGGACGAACCCGAGCACTTGAAAACCATTCGCGATTACCTCATCAGCAATGAATATCGAGCCGGACGGTTGTTAGGGCTTTATCAATTTATTTTGGAACACGGATCGACACCGCTGAATGATAGTCCTGAACACATGGAGTTATTACTCTCTGGTCTCGTGATGAAATCTGGCGGAACCCTCGCCCTTCGAAATCGTATTTATGGTGACGTGTTTAATCGTGATTGGGTGAATCAGCAGTTGAGCAGACTGCGGCCCTATGCGACGGCGCTGACGGCGTGGCTCACGTCAGACTGTCGAGATGAGTCGCGGTTGTTACGAGGCCAAACTCTGCAAGAGGCTCAGGTTTGGTCGAGCCTCCATAGCCTGAGCGATGAGGACTATCAATTTCTAACCGCCAGTCAGGTTTTAGAACAGCGAGAGACTCAGCAGCGGCTGAAAGCCGAGCGTACAAAAGCGATTGAAGCCCAGCTTGTGGCCGAATCTGAACGGGCTCAGGAGGCCGAAAAGCGTTTAACTGCTGAGACTGAAAGTGCGAAGCGTCAACGATGGTTTCTCGCGGTTGTGAGTCTGGGGATGGTCATCGCCAGTACCTTAGGCGTGACGACCTTTTTCCAGTATCGACGGGCGGTGGAGAGCCAGCAACAAGCAGAACTTCGAGAAATTGAGGCGATCGCCACCTCTGCTGAAGCGCTCCTGGCCTCTCATCAATCCTTGGATGCTGGGCTTGAAGCCATTCGAGCAATGCAACAGCTTCAAGCGCTCCCCACCGTAGACACGGCGTTGCAGTTTCAAGTGACTCAGATATTGCGCCAAATTATCTATGGTGGCGTGGAGCGCAATCGTTTCTCCGGCCATCGGACGAATGTCGAAGACGTGGCGATTCATCCTGATAATCATCTCCTTGCCTCGGCGAGTGCCGATGGCACCATCAAACTCTGGAATGCCGATGGGGCATTGCTGAAGACATTAACGGATCATCGCGGCATTGTCCTCAGCGTGGCGTTTAGTCCCGATGGTCAACTGCTGGCATCAGGCAGTTATGACACAACCGTCAGACTTTGGAATACAGATGGAACCCTATTGAACACGTTTGAGGGCCATGAGGACGATGTGACTGCCGTTGCCTTCAGCCCTGATAGCCAACGGATAGCATCTGCCAGCATCGATTCCACAATTAAGGTGTGGACGGTTGACGGCACCTTAGTTCACACGATTCAAGGCCATGATCAAGCCGTTCGACATGTTGTCTTTAGTCCCGATGGTCAGTATTTAGCATCACTGAGTGATGATAAGAGCATCAAATTATGGAACTCAGACGGCAACCTTGTCCGAATTCTGGAAGAAAACTGGCTGGGTGTGTTTGGGGTTGCCTTCAGCCCAGACAGTCGCATCATCGCCACCAGTAGCTTGGACAATATAAAGCTGTGGGCCTTAGATGGCACCCTCATCAGAATCCTAGAGGGGGGTGGCAAGCAGGTCACATTTAGCCCTGATGGACAACGGATTGCGGCAGTTAATGATGATGCGGTGCGGCTTTGGTCAATTGACGGCACTCCGTTGCCCAAGTTACCGTTGCCAAGCAACCATCAAGCAGGCCAGATCGCCTTTAGTTCTGATGGTCAGTATTTGGCCTCAGCAGCAGGCGATCGCACGGTTCGTCTTTGGCAAATAACCGATACCCCATTGACCGCATTAGGACATCCATTAAATACTCATGACATTGCGTTCAGTCCTGATGGCAAGAGCATGGCAACGGCTGGATGGGATCATGCGGTCAGGCTTTGGTCCAGCAATGGAGAATTGCGACATATCTTGAGAGGCCACGCAGGTCAGGAGGAATATGAAGGACAGGTCAATGGAGTCGCTTTTAGCCCTGACAGTCAACTGCTCGCCTCCAGTGGGGCAGATAATACCATTAAGCTCTGGCAGTTAGATGGGACGTTAGTGAACACGTTAGACATCGGCGATTACAACTCTCAAGTGTATGCCACCACATTTAGCCCTGACGGTGAGTTGCTCTTGTCAGTAGCGTGGGGAGGCCCGATCCAGCTCTGGAATGTGAATGGTACTCTCCTTCAAACTCTGGAAGGAAGCGACAAGAATGGTGGACGAGGAACGTTTAGTCCTGATGGGCAATTCATTGCTGCGCCAATTGGAATCGACGATGTGATTAAGCTTTGGCGACGAGATGGGACTCTCTTACACACGTTTGAAGGACACCAAGGCTGGGTTACTCACGTTGTATTTAGCCCTGATGGCCAGCATCTCATCTCAACAGGAGCCGATCAAACGATTAAGATTTGGAGTCTTAATGGAGAGCTGCTGCGAACCATTGAGGCTCATGATGACGTGATTAAAGCAATTGCAATCAGCCCAGATGGTCAATTGATTGCTTCTGGAGGACGAGATGGAATGGTCAAGCTTTGGCGATGGGATGGGACTCTAGTGGCGATATTTCCTCAATCTAGTATGGTTTGGGGGATCGCCTTTCACCCCGATGGCAATCAGTTAGCTTGGACGGGGGTTAATAACGTGACGATCCTGAATGACTTGGATCTTGCCATCAATGGAGAACGCCTACTGAGTTATGGATGTCATTGGTTGCAGGACTATGTCCGCACAAATGCAGAAGTAGAAGAAGGCGATCGCTCTATGATCCTGGGCTGTGGGTGACGATGTCTTTGTATGCACCTTTTAATCAACGGGCACCTTATGATCCATGAATAGAATATGTTGTAGGCGTGTTGATAAGAAACAACAAGAGATTGAGGGCTTTGCATAGGGTAATATTTAATACATACCTCAGAAGCAACTCGGTCAGGCGCGACGTCTCTTACTTTTTCCTTTCAATTAGGTCTCTCAAGAACAAATATTTTCTGACCATTGCATTATAGAAGAAAAGTAAATTAGGACTTACGCAGCAGCCATGGACAGAGAAGGCTGTTTGAGTTGCTGACAGAGATAGTGGTCGAGCAGCCCATGCTTGAGTTGGTAAATGGTTTGCCCCATCTGCTGGGCCAACTCATTGAGGCGAACCCACACC
>JBCCWF010000637.1:0-3452 GCA_039194035.1 Cyanobacteria bacterium P01_E01_bin.6
AAAAAAGGCATCGGCTCCAACCCCGTAGCATTTTTGCTCGATATATGTATCGGTTAGGGCTGTTAGGACAATGATGGGAGTCTTGATGCCTTTCTGGCGCGCCTCTTGAAGAACGTTTAGTCCATCAATACCTGGAAGCATTAAATCTAATAGACAAAGGTCACATTCTCCTTTAATTAGTTGATTGAGAGCCCTTACCTCGGTTGTTTCGACTGGGACGCATTCGGTAGTGTTCGCATAGCTTTTGGTAGCTGAAACTCAGGTCTTTTTCGGCGCGCCCTCCCAAGTTGCGATAGGCAGCGCTGAGGCTATCGGTGCGGTGCTCTTTCGGCACTCCGCCACATTGCTGCAGAGCATTTTGCAGACACTCCGACAAGCTGACAAAGCTCTCTCCCCCTTCCACTATCTCCACGTATTGCCAGCCGCTGTAAGCCAGACGGTAGTGGTAGAGCAGATGAGGAAAGGCTTTTTCCCGAATCGTCACCTTTACGCGTTTCAGTTGCGTGTAGTCCGACAAACCTTGCTCCCCCGGATGATGCTCCTGCGGGAACATCACTTCTTTCGATGGACCATGTTGAGCACGCCATTGCTGCACTCGTCTTCCACCTGTAAATTATTCGGGGATGAGCAATTCAGCATAGTAGGAAAGTGGGTTCGTTACTTCCGAAAGTCACGTAAATAGGTGGCTCAAGTCTTTATTCCAGCTCACGGCAAGCTATGTTGCATAACTATCCCCAAATAACTTTCAGGTGGGCTGAGCTGGGTTTTTTAGTTCAGTGCCCCCTCTGAATCAACATGTTTCTAATGCAAAAAGGGCGCACGGAGTAATTTGACGGTATAACGGTCTCAGCATCGATGCAGGCCCAGGATCGCCATTACCTAAAACGTTTTAAGTAACCGGTAGAGGAACCATTTGATGGCTGCAATCAAAGTTCAGACACTTGAGAAAGCACCTCAAGCTAGGAAGTCAAAGACAACTAAAATTATTTCCTTATTCAACGAGGCTGGTGGTGTAGGCAAAACGACCGTGACGCATAATCTTGGCTATCATTTAGCCCTTCAAGGCAAGAGAGTATTGCTGATTGATATGGATCCGCAAGCATCCCTGACAGTTTTCCTAGGATTCAATCCTTTCGAGTTAGACGAAGCCGAAACTGCTTGTGCATCTCTGCTTGACAAGGCTCCCCTTCCAATTCGAAAAAATGTCTGCGGGATGGATGTTGTCTTAAGTAATATCTCTCTAAGTCGAGCCGAGATTGGATTAGTGAATCTTAACTTTCGGGAAGGCAGGCTGAAGGAAGCAATGAGACCAATACATTCAGACTATGACTTTATCTTGATTGATTGTCCTCCAAGTCTGGGACAGTTAGTTGTTGTCAGTCTTATGGCCGCTACACATGTATTGATACCAGTGGAATGTCAGTTTAAAGCCTTTATGGGGTCTGATGCATTGCTTTTCACTATTGGCAATATCAAGAAGTTTGGTAATCCAAATCTGAAGATTGCTGGTTTTATCCCTTCGAAGTATGCTTCTGTAAACTCACAGGACAGACGAACTCTGGCTGCAATCCAGGATCAATTTGGCCAAGCAGCTCCAATATATGAACCAATACCACGACTTACTGCATTTGCCGATGCCTCAGAGCAACGCATACCTTTAGTCGCATATAATTCCAAGTCTGCTGGTGTTAAAGCTTTTGATTCCCTTGCTGCACAAATGGATGCCTTGTAATGAAAAAAAGTGCTCAACCATATAATGGCAAAGCAATAAATCTAGATTTTCTACTTGATACCTCTGCCAAGGCAACGGGTAGCAATACCGAGGATTCTATTGTATCAATTTCACTTGATACGATAGTGGAATTTAGACATCAAAAGCGTTATTACAGTGACCCTAACAAGTTAAATGACCTAAAACTTTCGATTGAAAGAAATGGTGTTAGCGAGCCAGTTCTAGTTCGACCTCATCCCGATGGTAGTGAGACTTACGAGCTGATTTATGGCCACAGAAGAGTTGCAGCAAGCAAGTTAGCAGGTAAGGAAGACATTCCTGCACGTATTAAGTCTCTCAATGATGAAGAGGCTCTAACACTCCACTTGGATGAAAACCTAAACCGTCAAGATCTAAATGCACTGGAGGAAACGGAAGCAATCTTGGAGCTACTGGCTCACAAGCTTGAAATGAGCGTAGAGGAGACTATAAGCTTACTTCGCAGGATGCAGAATGAAGCACGTGGGAAGGTTACTCAAAACGTTTTAGGTAGTCCACAAGGATTGCTTATCAATGACTTTTTTAATTGGTACAAGGGACGTATCTCTTGGGAATCCTTCGTGACAAGTCGTTTACCTTTATTGAATCTGCCGAAGGAGATATTGGAAGCCCTTCGGAATGGAGAGTTAGAATACACAAAGGCAATAGCCATTTAGAAGATAAAAGATTCAATTGAGAGAAGTGGGCTTTTAAGAGCTTCAATTGATAACCAAATGTCGTTGTCAAGCATAAAGAAGGCAGTCGCGGAAGTAAACAATCGAGATAGCAAGGAGGTTAGTTCTCATCAAGAGCTTGATAAAAGAGTTTCATTGGTACTACGAAGATTTAAACGGTCAAAGGCATGGGAAGATCCCAAAAAACAAAAGCGAATTGATAAATTGCTAAATCAGCTTGAGCATCTAATAGATATCTAACTCCATTGTCTAACAACTGGTTGCGGGGTTCGGAGCAGCGCGCTATACGGACAGTACACCCGACGTATTAGATCTCACCGCACGCGCTTATCAAAGTCTTCGTCCATACAATTCAACAAGAAAGCAGAAATAACTTGAGATACCGGCAAGGTTCAAAGATATCCTCAAGCCTATATCCCGCAAGCGTTTACGAGTATGATCATTGCCCAGAATGTGACCCTAATGCTGGATCTTGACAACTCAACATGACTGACTTATTCCTGGCACGATTCTCCTAATGTCAGAATGCTTCCCTGCGTTGCTGATTTCGAACAGACCAAAGTTTTGGAGGAGTTCTCTCACTTTCAAGAATAATTGTCCAGTAGGTAAGTCTCTGTCGAGGAGGTAAAGTCATCTTCATGCAGCAGGACCTTTGAAAAGAGCTGTGAGGTAGATCGCGAGGAGGGCAACTAGGGACATGAAAAAGCTCTTTATTGTGGAAAGCCCCGGCAAAGTCAAGAAAATTCAGGGCTATTTGGGCTCGGATTGGCTGGTAAGAGCCAGTGTGGGCCACATCCGGCAGTTGGCAAAAACCGGAGACAGTTCCCTCGGCTTCGAGATGGGCCAGCATTCGATTCGCTGCGACTACGTGCCCCAATCGGTTCGCGCTAAACAGACCATTGCGGGCTTGAAGAAAGCGGCCAAAAACTGCAGTGAAGTCTATCTAGCCACCGATAGAGATCGAGAAGGGGAAACCATTGCCTGGCATCTGAAAGATGCTCTCGGCC
>JBCCWF010000638.1:0-3442 GCA_039194035.1 Cyanobacteria bacterium P01_E01_bin.6
TGAGTTTATTGATGCCTATCTACTTAGGAGAATAGTCGATATTTATTGATGCTTCTTCATTCAGAACAAATTTTTTTTTATTCCATCTAGAACAGGGCAACATGTGTTTTTCGTTCATCAGTTGCATTGATGCATGGACTTGATAAGTAGGTAGACACAACTAAATATAAAACCTCTAAATCCTGCACCATCAAATGCACGAGCGGCATAGGGCTTAGAAACTGTTTTTTAATGACGCCGGGGTACTTACGATTCACGCTCGCAACTACATCGATTGGATTCGAGGCTGTTTTCTATAGAGAGTAAATGGTGAGCCAACCAATGTTGAACATCGGTCAACACGTCATGGTGATGAGTATCAATATGAAGATCGTGGTAGCTCCCTTCATACTCGTTTCGTTGCTTATCGACCCATGGGATGTCATCAAAAAATAGACGGCTGCTCTCGGGGTGCGTCACCAAATCATCGCTTCCATGCAACATGAGAATGGGCAGGTGCAGGTGACTCGCATGAGATCGAACCCACTGTGCTGTTTTGCAAAACTCTGTCGCTAAACGTGCGGTTCCTTTGTGGTGACACAGTGGATCGGTAAGCACGGCTTGGGCAATGATCGGATCGTGAGCAGCCGGAATCGTCTTTAACCCAGTGTCTAGACTAAATCGCGGCCATAGTCGAGAAAGCATTTTACCGATTAGTATCCGTAATGGGGAAACACCGACAGAACCGAGTGCAGGGGCAGTAATCACGATGCCGCAGAGGGGCGATGCATGGGCGTGGCACCGAAGCACGAAATCCAACACAATGAGTCCGCCAAGGCTATGGCCCCAGAGGACAATGGGAGTGTTGGGATGATGGGCAATAATCAGATGCAAAAAGTGTTGAACATCATTGCGGAAGTCGCTCCAATCCTGAATGTATCCCCGTTGTCCTGGCGATCGCCCATGCCCCCGTAGATCTAGGCCATAGATCCCATACCCGTGTGGCGTGAGGTGGTCTATGACTGTGCTGAACATTCCACTGTGACTGCCTAACCCATGAACGATGCCAACGATAGCTTGTGGAGTGGATGAAGGTATCCAGGCTTGATAGTACAGCGCCATAAAGTCACTTGTCTCAAATCTCCCCTCACAGTGCTGCACCATGGAGTCATCATGGGATTGGCAACGTTTATTGATGTTGGTTGTGCAGGGTAGGGTATTCATTCGGGGTACCTTTCTCGGAGAATGTTAATTGTTATCCTTCAATTCCGCCCTGAGTTTGAGATTAGGAAAGGTGAGGACTAGATTCTTCAAGCACTGTCTGCGTTTCAGCATCTGAAGAATCTGCCACAAGCTGTGCCCCGATTGTTTCTAGCGCAGACTCCAAGGCGTCGCTAGATGCTGAACTAATGAGAGACAGGGGATAAGCGTCTTCGCTGATGAACTGAGCATAGTCAGATTGCAGATAGGCTGTATAGGAATCATCCTGGGCAATAAAGGCCATGAAAAAAGCGGTGCTTAGGGTATTGATATACGTGTCAAGGATATCGGTATCGTTGGGGAGGACGCTCTCAGGCATCTCGACATCTAACTCCAGCACAGAGATCAGTTTACGTAAATTGTTGATATGAGACTTCCCTTCAATGAGTCCTAGATAGCGGTGTGGACTCATCAACCATGGGAAGATTCGGATTTGCTCTAGGGCCGCAGGTGTCGTTCGATCTTCGCTGCCTGCAATCAGAAAAACTGGAACATGAATGTGATGTAACCCTTTGCGACCAAAGACCTCACTGCCCACTGAATCAAGTACAAAAATGGCCTGAACACGGCGATCGCACAAATCATAGCGTTTTCGAGGTAATTCCAAGGCTCGGCACTGGAGGAACAAGGACAGATTAGGTGCATTAAACACTGGGCCACATGCTGTTTCAAGCTTATTAAATTGAATCGTGCCTCCAGCTAACGCAAATGCGGTATATCCGCCGAAGGAATGTCCCATCACGCCAACGGATTCAAGATTCAGCCGTCCGCCAAACATGAATGTATTTTGCTGAGCAAGATAATCAAGCACAAAGGTCACATCTAAGGGGCGATCGACAAATTCGGTGAGTTGAAATACCTCGTTTGACTCCCCGTTAAGCATGTTGCGAATGTGGCTGGAGTCGCTCCCAGGATGTTGCAGCGCGGCGGTGACAAATCCATGGGAGGTAAGAAATTTGGCATAAACAGCCATGTCTTCTGGATTAGAGCCCAAACCATGGGACAAGACAACCAGAGGCAAGGTAGCAAACGATCGTGCGTCAGGAATAAATACCAAAACACGAAGCGTGCGATCGCGCTCTTCATCATATAGATCCAGCACCCGCTGTCGAATATCAGTCGTTCCTGGTACAGAACACGCCCCAGGAAACGTCCTCTTTTTCAGGGATTTTGAGTCACATTGTTCTGGCTGAAGCGCCTGAGCGTCTACTGGGTTGACGATGGATGGTTCAGAGGGATGTTCCTGATCGGGTTGATCGGTTAGGGACGCTTGGGTCAATGACTGTTCGGCTTCAGTAACTGAGAGGGAATGAATCGTCGTCACCATCATTCGAGTTACCTGAAGAAGCTGTTTAAATCGACTCGACGTGAGCAAGACTTGATCGGTATTGAGGGGAAATGCTGTAATTTTGTTGAGTAACTTAATCAAGGACATGCCTTCAGGATCGGCTGCAGTCTTGATTAACATTTCCTTGAGAGATTGGTGATTATTATCATCATTCGGCCAATGAAATAGCTTACCCAATCGCTTCAGGAAATCTGTACCCACTGAAGATTCTAGGAAATTTAAGAGTTGGTTGGGTCTCAGCTGAATGTGGGTTTTCAGCGCAGTCTGACACGTTTTGCGGCCATCTTTATTGTGTTTGCCCAAGTAGAAAGTGCATGTTCGTTTTGCAAGTCGAGATTCACGACTTGATTGAATGAATCCGTGCGTTCGCTTCGACAGTGCAATCAGTAAATCCTGGAGTCGATTCCGTGAGGCATCGTCAATTGACCTGTCTGAAAAATCTCGATTGGGAACGGTGTTTGGGAGCACCAGAACCACCTCCAGCAGCATTATGTTGCTGTTCCACCTCTCCCTTACCCAAGTATAATAAAAAACAATCCTTGACTGCAAGATATGAGGTTGGTTACGAAGATGTCTCTTTTTTTAGGCGTCTCTTCAAGCGATTCACTGAAATCACTCAAAGTCAATATCGGCAAATGTTTCAACCTTTGCTTACGGTTTCTAATCTTGGCAAAAAATGAAGTTGGCGATCGCTATCTGTACACAGCTTTAGGTGAGTTTAAAACTAATGCTTGTCGCCTAACGGTTTGCTTGAGCGGCTGCAATACTTTTTGATAACTAAGGAGTTACGCAAAAATAACTTGAACAGTTATGGTTGTTGCGAAGGCCGTATTTGGTAATTCCATTCCCCATGAA
>JBCCWF010000639.1:0-3434 GCA_039194035.1 Cyanobacteria bacterium P01_E01_bin.6
AAAATTTCTTTTTAAGAAGAACAAGTTTTCGGGGTTTCAAGAGTTTTCTGCACCACTAAGGGCGATCGCCATAGACAATGACTCTTCAATCTGCCCTGAGGCGAGGATAAATCAGCAAGAAAAAGCCCATCCATACGGTAATCGGCAGTGCAATGATGCCAGTGACCCACCAAATTTTGAGCGCATACCAACTGCCACCAATGATCGATACGCCTGTGAGTAAAATGCTCCAAGGCTGACACCACCAGGGTTTGTAGTCCCACACGGATAATGCTTGAGGCGGTAATGACTGGGGCGATTGCTTTGTCTTGGTCATTTCAATGGGTGTCTTGATGTTGGGTTCAGTTCAGTACTGTCTTGGGGGGAGTATATCCCCATTGATCAACAAACGGTTTCCAGTGAGTATAAACCTTATCGATATCTTCTTGAGAAAACGAATATTGATTTTTTTGATAGCGCTTACGCGATTCTAAATATTGCGTGAACTGGGGTTGAGCAGCCTTAAAGCCATCGATTTCTAACTGATGATAAATGCGACTAATGTGCGTGACCGGATCTTGCTCAAACTCTTCAAACTTTAGCTCAATCCATTGATTGGCTGGCAAATCTGCAGCATCCGATGCGATCGCCTCCATCATCCGAGGATAGCTCTTGAGTACCAAATCATCCACTAATGCATCACGAAACGGCTGCAGTGCGAGTTCTTTGAAGAGCTTCCAGTAAAAGTTCCGAGTGGACTGAAAAACTCTGTAGGGATTTCGGTAAATGTGGATAAATTTTGCCTGAGGATACAGCTCTCGAAGCATGGCAACACGTGCTGTATAGACTGGATTTTTAATCAGTAATTGTTTTGATGCTTGCTGAATCTGCACCTTTCCAAGAAACAATTGCATTGACTTTTTCCAACCATTAATTTCTGCCTGGGAACAGCCATCAAAAAAAATTCCAGCATTAAAATTTTGCTCCAGCCGCTGCGGAAAATAAAGTCCATGGTAGAAAGAAACTGCCTGCATACTGGCCAGACCAATTTCATCTTCTTGAGGAGAGTCTGGATTGACCGCCATCGAATCAATGAATCGATCGTCAGGCAGCGATCGCTCTAACAGTCTTCCAAAGAGCTGAGTAATCGTTAAAAAATCCCACGGTAGGCCAACTGCGAAGGGCGTCACGTAGGCAAACTGTTCAGATTGACAAAGAATTTCGTAGAGAAATGTCGTCCCACTACGCCAATGCCCCACGATAAAAATAGGAGCCGCCATGGTTGCCAATTGCTGATCAATATGTCGGACTCGCAGGTGTTCGATGGCGGTGAAGGGCAAACGAGCAATAGATGTGGCGATCGCCAATGCAGCCTGTGGTAAACATTGCGGGGACACACCGCCATTGGCGATCAATATCTGGACTAATGTCCTTAGATCGGCACCCATCAACGGATGCAACAGCCGTGGAGTGAGTGCGGCTGTAGAACGTGAAGAACCAGGTTGATTGACTGAATGTATCATGGGCAGATCCGCACTACGGCTGTGTCTTGGCTGGGTAATAAAGCGACATATTTCGATGCTCACAAACACTAGCCCAAAGGGGATGGCTTTCGCCTTGTTGTCGAATACGCAACAGTCGTTGCTCTAGATCTTTTAAGTCATGTTCAGATAACCCCAGAAAAATATTGCGGCTTTGCCATAGCAAAACCCCCATCGTCAAACTAAAACACAGCACTAACCCGAGAGATGCAAGGGGGTTAAATGCCAAGGTATATCGAAGACTTGCCCAGGTGAAATGGTCAACCATCAAAGCAATATCATCCCGCACCCGCCAGACGCTTACAGGCCCCACGACTACCCATAAAAGTCCAAGCCCAAGCCATCGACTCTGAACCGATCGTTGATGAAGTAGTTCTAATTCGTGATGAAAGTCTGGATCGTAGCGACCCGGTTCAATTAAAGCGGGCGATCGCCAAGCACGTGGAGTCATATAGAAAAAATTGAAGCGTTGTAAATCCTATCTGCTTATAGGCCACTATGATATTTCACGCACCTATAACGATGCATCTCATAAGTAGCTAGCCATCATTAAACGTATCCTTCCAAATCCTGTGCCGTTCGCTGCACGGGCAGCACAGGATTTGTTTTTGGGTTTTAATGACGTCTCCAGGTACTTATTGAGATAACACAGCCTGCGCCCTGAATGTTGAGGATTATGACTAACAACAGCAAACAGATGTAGGACATCAATATGCCCTAAGCGATGTAGCAATAATTGTAGTAATCAGACAGACTACTAAAGAGTAAAAATGGCTGAGAGAAGCGAAGTAGGCTACCTCGCTTCTCTCAACCATTTTTACTCTTTAGCTAAGCAACTAAAAAATTAGCCTGCTGACCCAACACCAACGTAGGCACCATAGAAAAACAGGCCCACGACTGATATAACACCAAGCCCTGCGATTGTAGCAACAATCCACAGAGGGATCCGTCCACCTTGCATCATAAGATCTTCCTCCAAAAAAATATGTTCGGCAAAATTCTAATTAAAAAAGTAGCTCGAGAAGAGAATACCGAGAACAAAAACCAACAAAAGTCCCAAGTAAAGGGAGGTCCGGTTCAGCTCAACGGGTTGCTTATTGGGGTTAGTCTGACGGTCTAAAGGCATGGAATAATCTAACTCCTATCGCTGAATAAACTGCATCGCCGCAATTGCTCCCAGGAAAAACACTGAGGGAACAGCCAGAGCATGTACGGATAGCCATCTAACCGTAAAAATTGGATATGTTACCGGTTGATTAGGGTTTGATCCTGTCATAAGTTGCAAATTTCCTATCTCAAAAACACTAAGAAACTCAAATCAGAACACTATTCAGCTGTGAAATCTTGAATCTGCTGAGAAGCATCATAGCGATCGCTCAAGATAGGCAGCTCTTGGCGTTCTTGAGTGTAATACTCATTAGGGCGTGGCGTTCCAAATGCGTCATAGGCCAAGCCAGTACTGACAAACAGCCAGCCAGCAATAAACAGCGCTGGAATTGTGATGCTGTGAATAACCCAGTAGCGAATACTTGTAATAATGTCTGAGAATGGACGCTCACCTGTCGTGCCTGCCATCTTCAGTTTCCTCCCAACATAAACAGCTTAAAAGACTCAATATATATGATACGGGAGCAGGGATAGTGCAACAAGTAATCAACGAGACCTCTTCTAGGATGGGTACTGTCGTTTTCTTGGTAGGGAAACGATAGTACCCAATATGGTTTTGTATAGTGAGGTGTCAACCTGCTACCTGCTGCCTGCCGAAGGGTACTCCCCTTGGTGGTGCAGAAAACTCCTGAAACCCCTATGAATAAAGAGCTCTTAACAAAACGAGGATCTTGAGATTTTTGCAAAAATCGCACGAAGGCAATGGGTTACAGCCACTATTTTGAACATCTAAGTTGTGCCTTGTGA
>JBCCWF010000640.1:0-3433 GCA_039194035.1 Cyanobacteria bacterium P01_E01_bin.6
AATCACCAATTACATAACAAACAAACCCTTATAAAACTACACAACTCAGTTACAACTTCTTTTTTTTTTTGTGACCCCCCCCCCCCGCCGCTGCACAAACCCACCAAAATACACAACATAGGTGAGTGTTAGAGTAGCTCGAATTTCTGGGTTCTAATTTCTGGGTTCTAATGAAGAAAATGACGCATCCCGGTGAATACCATGGTGAGGCCGAGTTCATTGGCGGCTTTGATGGAGTCTTCGTCTCGGATACTCCCGCCAGGCTGTACAATGGCGGTGATTCCAGCCGCTGCCGCCGCACGCACTGAGTCATCGAATGGGAAAAACGCATCACTGGCTAAGATAGCACCCTGAGTTTTCTCCCCTGCCTGATCTAGGGCGATGTTAACAGCTCCGACACGATTCATTTGTCCAGCCCCAATGCCGATGGTGGTGCGATCGCGCGTTAGGACAATCGCATTCGATTTGACGTGCTTCACCACGCCCCAAGCAAAGACAAGTTCATCGAGCTGTTCCGCATTAGGTTTTTTATCCGTCACCATCTTCCATTCGGTCGGGTCAATAGAATAGCGATCGCTCGCTTGGAGCAGAAACCCTCCGGCGATCGCCTTAATGGTTTGTTGAGGGCCTGTTACCAAGTCGGGTAAAACAATCACCCGTAAATTCTTCTTTTGGGCAAGGATCTCTTTGGCCTCGGGGTCACAATCAGGAGCCACGACACATTCTAAGAAAGTTTTTGTCATAGCTTCTGCAGTCGCTGCATCAATGGGTTGATTGAGGGCAACAATGCCGCCAAACGCCGACACAGAATCTGCATCAAAGGCTCGCTTGTAGGCATCAGCCAGGGTGTCAGCGATGGCAACACCACAGGGGTTGGTATGCTTGAGAATTGCCACTGTGGGCTGGTTTCCTAAAAAATCTGCCATGATGCTACGGGCAGCTTCCAAATCGACGAGGTTGTTGTAACTCAGTTCCTTGCCTTGAAGCTTCTCAGACGCAGCCCATCCAACAGAGGTCGCTCCAGACTGATACCAAGCAGCAGGCTGGTGAGGATTTTCGCCATAGCGCAAGCGCTGTAGCTGACATCCCGACAGAGAGAAGGTTTCAGGAATGTGATCGTCAATTTCTTCATCTGGGGCGCTATCCGAATGTTGACTAGACAGGTAGGTGGCGATCGCCTGATCATAGGCTGCGGTGTGTCGGAATGCTTGCAACGAACATGTCTGCCGAAATTCAAGCGTCGTCTCCCCTTGACGTTGGTGGAGTTCTTGTAGATAAATGTCATATTGGGACGAATCGCACAGCACCGTCAAATGAGCAAAGTTTTTGGCAGCAGCCCTCAGTAAGGTGGGGCCACCAATATCGATTTGCTCAATGGCCTCTGGCAGCGTCACATCATGGTTGGCAATGGTTTGTTCAAAGGGATAGAGGTTAACGACAACCAGATCAATGGGCTGAATATTGTTGGTGGCTAAGTCTTCTAAGTCCTGTGGACTATCCCGACGCACCAAGATTCCGCCATGGATGCGAGGATGTAAGGTTTTGACCCGGCCTCCTAGAATCTCTGGCGACCCGGTGTAGTCTGACACTTTCGTCACAGGAATGCCAGCAGACTGGAGTGTCTTTGCGGTGCCTCCGCTACTAATGATGTCAAATTCAAAGTCGTTGACGAGATGTTGAGCTAGTTCTACGATGCCATTTTTATCAGAAACACTTAACAGCGCACGTTTCGTCATGGGATTTTCCTGCTCGTCTCTCGTTAACCTTAAACAGGATAAACCAACTCCCGCTGATTGCTATGCTTCGACAACAAACCATCTAATTTTCAAGACAATCTAGCGAAGGGATCTGCAAATAAAGTACCAGCCGCCCCTCTATTGGTACTTTATTTTCTAGCAAGTCCTAAGTTGTCCGTCCCTGAATAATGGCTTGATCGCGTCTTAAACCTCGTCTAGCGTGGGAACTGTCGTTTTCCCAATATGGTTTGGGTGGCTTGTATTTCAAGACAATCTTCTGAGGCGCTCCGCGCCCCAGAAGATCGTTAAATTTCTCCTGGCTTCGTTATGAGCCGTTTGGGGTTAGTAACGTTGCCAAGTCATGTTTCGCACAATGATATGGCCATGGCCATAATGTCGGGTAGGATTGCAGCAGATCATGAGTTAATGTGATAGTCCAAGGAGAACCCACGTGCCTCTTCATGCGATCGCCATTCCAAATCAAGAACCCGGTACATCTCCCGTTGGCTTATATATTGCTCTTCATGGATGGGGAGCCAACTGCAATGATTTATTTGGGCTAGCGCCTTATCTCAAGCGCCCTGATTTCTACATGGCCTTTCCAGATGCACCCTTTCCTCATCCCAATGTCCTTGAAGGACGCATGTGGTATAGCCTATCCAATGAATTTACCAATCGGGGCGTCAATTTAGGGTTTGGAGATGACTTTAAAACAGAGCTGGAAGAAAGTCGTCAATCTCTAATTGACTGGATTCATGACATCTCCTTTAAGACAAATATCCCTCTCTCCCGTACGGTATTGAGCGGATTTTCCCAAGGAGGTGCAATGACCCTTGATTTAGGGTGTCGATTACCGTTTGCGGCGCTGATGGTGCTAAGCGGCTATGCCCACACCCCTCTCCCCTCTGACCCTTCAGACCTTCCATTTTCACTTCCACCCATTCTGATGGCTCACGGTCGCCATGATGCCGTTGTCCCCATTCATCTGGCAGAACAGGCTAGACAAGCCTTGTTGGAATTAAAGGCTCCCTTGCAGTACCACGAGCTAAAGATGGGTCACGAGATTTCGTTAGATTTATTAAATCTAATGCAAACTTTTATGGGGGAAGTGGCGGTAAACCTTCGCCAGAAGGCTCAAGGCGCTTAGGATGAGAGAAGAGACTACGATATTTTTGTATCTTTGAAAATATTTTTAGATTGCTGTTGCGAATTATTTGGATTATTTGTGCAAATTAGGTTATTTGTGCAAATTATACGGTAGTCCGCCCCTGAGAAAACAACTGGGGGAAATGTGCCGAAAAACAGGAGCAAAAATTTGAGGATTGTTGAATGTCGGCATGAATAAGGTTTTATAAGTTTCTTTATTGGAACCATTGGGTCTAGGTTTACACCAAACGCACGATTCAGCTCTTGAGGGCAAGGAGAAGGTCATGACAACGATGAGCTATGCAAACCACGATATCGAACACATCACAGAATCAGATGTGGCTTCTTTGGCTCAACGACTCGAAATCGATGACTATGGTAGCCCGTTTGATGGCCTGAAAGATTGGCATTTGCTTCGTGCGATCGCCTTCCAGCGGCCTGAGATGGTTCAGCCTTATCTCTATCTTTTAGATATGGAAGCGTACGACGAATCCTGAGGTCTTGCGTTTTCACCAGACAAAAGGAGTGGGGACTATTCTGGTTTACAGAAT
>JBCCWF010000641.1:0-3427 GCA_039194035.1 Cyanobacteria bacterium P01_E01_bin.6
CTGCTGGAGAGTCGTTGTGTGCAGACGCAATGGATGCACGCTCAGCCCAATCAATATAAAAGCTTCGAAGGCAATCAGCATAAGAAAAAACATGACTTGGCAAACGTCTCAAAATTGCAACGAAGAAATGAGGATTTGGGGCGCGTTGCACACACCAAATCCTGGTTCCTCTGTAAAGGTTGCCAAGTCGTGAAAAAACGAATGAGATGGTAAATCATAATCCGTTCGCGTCATCCCATTCGTTTACCTACCAATTTTCTATCAATTAGGAAATTAACTACGATTCAACCCTACTGACCATCAATACGACGACGAATAGCCGCCTGGGCAGATTCGTGCTCAGCAAGAGTCCGACTAAAGACATGCGTCCCATCGTAGCGGGCGACAAAGTATAGATAACGCGTATCTCGCGGATTAACCGACACATCCAAGCTAGCCACCCCAGGACTGGCAATAGGGCCAGGGGGAAGCCCTGGATACCGATAGGTATTATAAGGAGATGCCACCTTAATATCGTTAAATGTTAGAGGATTTTCAGGCGTTTGTTGAATACCCAGGGCATATTCCACGGTTGGATCCGATCCAAGAGCGATGCCTTCCCGCAGTCGACGAGCAAACACAGCAGCGATTTCTTCTCGCTCATCACTGACAACTGCTTCTTTTTCCACGATGCTGGCTAATGTTACCCATTCCATCAAAGAATACGGAGTCGTTGATTCATCGTAGAGTGGCAGGGCAACTTGAGAAAAGCGATCAAGCATCTGAGCAACTAATTGCTCTGCCGTGACACCATCTATCACTTCGTAGGTATCTGGAAATAAAAAACCTTCCAAGTTTGCCCCAGCAGCAGAGAAAACAGCAGCTGGCAACCACGGATAGTCCCGTGGGCTAACCATTTCAGACGCTGTTAAAAAATCAGACTCAGGAACGAGTCCTTCTGCTTCCAAATAACTTGCAATATCGTCGATCGCCCAACCTTCTGGAATTGTGATACTAGCTGTCTTGACATCCCCTTCCCAGATGCGGTTAGCGATCGCAGGCATAGGCTCAGTCGGCGAAATCACATACGTACCTGCGAGAAACCCACCTGGACGCTTTTGTAGTGTTTGCCAGCGCGTCCATAGGTTCCAGGCTGTCGATGAGCGAATCAACCCACTCGCACTCAATTCCTCGCCAATTTGTCGTGCCGAGGTGCCGTCCTCGATATCAATTTCAACACCATCATCACGAGCAGGTGTATCGCTTACAACCTCGCCATCAATAGCACTCGATACGACTGTTGATGAGTCAGAGTCTACCGGGGCGATCGCCCAACTCCACCACTGCCAACCCTGCCAACCCGACAATCCTAAGGACACAGGAAAGACAAGAAGATAAAAGACCCATTTTGAAAATCGTTTCATACGGTAATGCCCTGACACAAAATCTACTCACGATCTCGTCAGTGGACACAACGTCCTTTTTGAGATCAGACAACGCTTTAGCCGCTACCCTAAAGACCTCATCAATCTGTAGATTCAAGAAATCAATAAGTAGAAAGCCATAATTAAACGTATCATTCCAGATTCTGTACCCCTCGCTGTACGAGCAGCAAAGGATCTGGGGTTTTGGTTTTAATTATGTCCAGGTACTTAAATAGTCTTACATCTAATATGAATGGACTCAAGTAAATCGCAAAGGTTCCGATTCCAACATATAGATTGGCTATCTTCTCCTGATTCGTGCCATCTGCGACACATCACACAATTGAAGATGCAGGCACGGTGCCCTTAACCAGACCTCAGTGATCAATCGACATCATCAAATAAATGATTTTCAAGCTGCGATCGGACTTGTTCAAACTCTTCAGGAGACAACACGCTCGGTTTACCATCTTCATCCATGCGCGCAAAGAAGAGAAGCGGATCAAGGGGCGTATAAATCGCATACTCCTGTTCCTCATGGAAGAAAGATGTCAACAGCTGAAGATCCTCAGAAGTCAACCCACCTGGATCCTCTCCCAAATCAATGGTAATCACATCTTCCTCGTCAGGTTCAGGAATCTCGCCTGACACCGTCAGCGTCAGCGCCGTATGAGACAGAATCAAGTTTTGTTCTGCAAGTACTGCCTTGGCTGTCGAAAAAATAGCTTGAATCGTATCGTCGTCGATATCGATCAGCACCTCTTCGTCATCATCGTCCTCGTCTGGCTCCCAAGCAAGAATTTCGACCGGAGTATCAACGGGCAAAAGGAGCACGTAGCTAACGTTGTCAACATCAACAGAACGTTCTACAAAACACGGAAGCGATCGCCCATCGTCCTCCGTTAACACCACGATTGGCAATTCACCTTCAACTTGATTGTCAGAGCGTTTGTTCATACTTGAGTCGAAATGGATAAGGAGCAGATGCTGAGCCTCAAGGCTCACCGGGGGGGATGGTGCATCTGCGTATAGACATCTCATAGAGTAAAACGCATTTTCTCAGAAACTCCTTTCAGAATCAGGAGTTCACAAAAAAATCATGCCAATCTATATGCATCGCACTATCCCTAATACGTGCTCAAATTGTTGCTCAACGTACCGGATACATTGAGGCAAACAACACGCACTTGTGCAAGCGTATATTACCAGTTAAATGAGACCACCATAAAAGACCTGTGCCCCCCCGTAGGTACTTTTATATCGAAAGCCATCATCATCGCTCGTCTAACCATCGTTGCAAAATAATGGCAGCCGCTTTACGGTCAATCATGGCCTTATTTCGAGATGGCGATTGATGCTCAGCATGCATCAGCTCTTCCGCCTGAAGAGAGGTAAACCGCTCATCCACATACTCTACGGGAAGCTGCAGAGTCGCTTCAAGGCGACGCGCAAACTTTGTCACTTGTCTCGCCTGAGATCCCAACTCACCATTGACCATATAGGGCAAGCCAATCACTAACACAGTTACGCTGCGCTCATCGACAAATTGCCTCAGTTGCGAAATCACGTGCTCATACGATCGCCGCTCAATCGTGGTTAAACCAACAGCAACAAGCCCCAAGCCATCACACCCAGCCACACCAATACGTTTTCTTCCAATATCAAGCCCTAATGCAGAAATCAGTGTTGTCATCACGAGTAAATTTGACTGTCAACGCAAGTCTTTGCAGCGAACTCAATCCAGGCTTAACTAATCCACTCGATGCGCGCACAAAATCAAGTATCTGCATAAAACAGGCTAGCCAACCCACCAAACCCATTCAGCACTGGCGAACGGCTATGACAAAAACCATGCAATAGCTGGACATGTGCACAGAACAGGTATACGCCTTATGTGAGTGTAAATTTGTTTCGAACAGATTGCTGCTCAAAGGTAAGCACATCAATAGCGAAGGATTGACGCAAGACGATTCGCAGGGTATGACTGGCAACTTTAGCGGCCACCTGGAGTTGAATACCTGAAA
>JBCCWF010000642.1:0-3332 GCA_039194035.1 Cyanobacteria bacterium P01_E01_bin.6
GCAGGTCGTTCCACAGCTCTTGAATGAGAGCATCCTTCTCTTCGTGACTCAGTCCATCCAGGGGCGGTAGTGCTGTCATGCAAAAAGCCTACCATCTTCTTCCACTCATCGTCGCTGGTCAACCCGGTTGAGCAATTACGAAACGCTTAGGCATTTTAAACTTTTCTTAAATACTAAGCCCTCAAACTCACGATTCATATCTTGGTTCCAGAACGATACTGAGCGTGTAGCTTAGACTTATCAAGAGCAATTGCCGAGTTGTACTGTGCAAACACCGCATTGTACCGAACGGAAAAAGATTTTGATGATTTTCCCAGTCTGCGAGTTGCATAAACTAGGTTGCGATCTGTCAAAAGATGTAAGTCTTGACGTGCTTGTTAGTCTCCGCTAATTATTATCATACGCATTATGTGAGTTATTTAAAGTTCTTGTATATCAAGGGTTTTGATTAGCCTCCAAATCAGGAACTTAAGTGATTTCGACGTATCTACGTCATTCCAGCGATCAACTCACATAAGCCGTATCATTTAAGAGATGTAGCCAAACATCACCCAAATGCCTACCCTTTTGACGATTGGGCCATATCGTTTCTTTTGCTACGCCGGAGACCGTGATGAACCACCCCACATACATGTTGAACGCGATCAAGATGAAGCAAAGTTTTGGCTTACCCCAATTCGGCTTCAAAATAATAGGGGATTTAGTCGTAAAGAGATCAATCGTATTCAAAAGCTGGTCGAAGAACATCAAGATAGGTTATTAGAGGGCTGGAATGACTTCTTTAATGATTGACTTACTAGATATACCTACAATTCAAGCAATTGAGATCACAGATGATACCTTATCCGTTGATTTATCAGATGGTCGTACTATTTCAGTGCCGCTAGCGTGGTATCCACGTCTATTACACGGTTCTATGGAAGAACGCCAAAATTTGCGATTAATTGGTCAAGGTGAAGGTATTCATTGGAACCAGCTTGACGAAGACATTAGCGTTAAAAATATGATTTTGGGTCAACCGTCAGGGGAAAGTCAGAAATCATTTCAGCAGTGGCTTACACACCGCAACTCAGCAGGCTGACAAATCGTTGCAACGGCGAGCGAAATATTAGGCTTACTTGCCGCTGTTGAACTCAATCGTTATGCCCTTCTTTCTGAAACTATGAAAACCAATGCTGCTCGCATCCTGGATAAGCTTAACGTTAGCTATGAACTCCTCGAATATGACGTTGATCCTCATGATTTGGATGCAGAGAATACAGCTAAAAAACTAGGCCTGGATGCCAAACAAGTATTCAAAACACTCGTTGCCAAAGGCGATCGCCACGGCGTTTGTTTTGCCGTCATTCCAGCCAATACTCACCTCAATCTCAAACAACTCGCTCGGCTGAGTGGCGATCGCAAAGTAAACGTTGTTCTGCTCAAAGATGTACAACCCTTGACAGGCTATATTCGGGGCGGTGTGACAGTTTTGGGTAGCAAAAAGTCATTTCCGGCCTATGTGGATGCGACGATTCAGCGTTTCGAGAAAATTGCGGTTTCTGCTGGCATGAGAGGACGCATGCTATTTCTAACACCCGCAGCGTATATTGATGCCATTCAAGGGACATTAGGGGCGATCGCCGAACCCAAACCAGATGATCCATTATCTGAACATTAGTCCTCGTTCGAAAGTATTTCGTTAACGATAACGATCGACGTATAACGCTTTGCTACAGCTCCCGTTACAAAAAGAAGATGAATAGGATAATAAAACACTGTTTACTCTTAATGCGGCATGTAGCAGACTGCTCTCATCACACGATGGTCTGATTGCATTGTCGAAAACCCATTGACTGCAAAACGCCAGGAAGGAGAACACCTTGGTTACAACCCCAATTAAAACAACAAAATCAGAAGAAATTTTTTCCGCCGCTCAACAGTTAATGCCTGGTGGCGTCAACTCCCCCGTTCGTGCATTTAAATCCGTTGGGGGACAGCCCATTGTTTTTGACCGAGTCAAAGGCGCGTACATCTGGGATGTTGATGGCAATCAATATATCGATTACGTCGGAACATGGGGGCCTGCCATTTGTGGTCACGCTGAACCTGAAGTCATTGCGGCACTGCATGATGCCCTGGAAAAAGGAACCAGCTTTGGGGCACCTTGCTATTTAGAAAATGTTCTGGCAGAGATGGTGATTGATGCCGTTCCCAGCATTGAGATGGTGCGCTTCGTCAATTCCGGAACCGAAGCCTGTATGTCAATTCTTCGCCTCATGAGAGCGTTTACAGGCCGCGAGAAAATCATCAAGTTTGAAGGCTGCTATCACGGGCATGCTGACATGTTTTTGGTGAAAGCTGGTTCCGGTGTAGCGACCCTCGGATTGCCGGATTCTCCAGGTGTTCCAAAATCCACCGCAGCTAGCACGTTAACAGCCCCTTACAACGACTTGGCAGCAGTAAAAAAGTTGTTTGATGACAACCCCGGCGAAATTGCAGGACTCATTTTAGAACCTGTTGTCGGAAACTCGGGCTTTATTCCTCCTCAGCCTGGATTTTTGGAAGGATTGCGTGAACTGACGACCGCAAACGGTACCTTGCTCGTATTTGACGAAGTCATGACCGGGTTCCGCATTGCCTATGGCGGTGCTCAAGAGAAATTTGGCGTCACACCCGACCTCACGACTCTCGGCAAAGTGATTGGTGGTGGTCTTCCTGTGGGAGCCTATGGTGGTCGCAGGGACATTATGGAAATGGTTGCACCAGCTGGCCCCATGTACCAAGCCGGAACCCTTTCTGGTAATCCTCTCGCGATGACGGCTGGCATCAAAACTCTGGAGTTGCTCAAGCGTCCTGGTACCTACGAACAGCTTGATCGCATCACCAAGAAATTGGCTGATGGCATGTTGGCAGTTGCGAAGGAAACAGGCCACGACGGATATGGTGGACAAATCAGCGCTATGTTCGGGTTCTTCTTCAATCCTGGCCCTGTTCATAACTATGATGTGGCAAAGCAATCTGACTTACAAAAATTCGGTCGATTCCATCGAGGCATGTTGGAACAAGGTATTTATCTCGCACCATCCCAGTTTGAGGCTGGATTCACATCCCTCGCGCATACCGATGCGGATATCGATCGCACGCTCGAAGCCGCTCGTGAGGTGATGAAGGAATTGTAATAAGTACCTCGGCACAATTGAAAACCAAATTCATAACCTTGAACTGCTCGCTGCGCGAGCGGTGCAGGGTTTTATGGATTTTACAGTTAATTGTGACCACCTACTTAGCGACGAGTCAAACGATAATCTTTCTGTCTTCATGTAAGTAGCTTGGTGTTATTAAACTAAAAA
>JBCCWF010000643.1:0-3292 GCA_039194035.1 Cyanobacteria bacterium P01_E01_bin.6
CCGCCGCCCCTCTATTGGTAATGTATTTTCTAGCAAGTCCCTTATAACTAAACTGATAAATCCTGTATTGCCTGCTGCGAAGACGATACAGGATTTGGAAGGGAAAGTTTAATGATGGTTAGCTACTTTATTCTTCTTTTTTAAGCTCAAGTTCTTCTTTTTCGAGCGCAAGAGCCTTTTGCAAGTTAGCAATGTAAAACTCCATGAAGTGATCGGAAACAGCATCGGGACCTGTGGTTAATAAAGCAGAGAGAAATCCCCAAAGTCTGTCTGGAATACGTTGACCTAAAAACGTATTTTTCTGCAAATTTCCACCTGAATCGAAGTATTGAAAATGTCCAAAGTGCCCATAGAGACGGGTTGGTTGCCAGGGGACAAAACCTGGTGGAATCAGAGGAACAATATCATTGTTATTGGCATAGCGCTTAACTGGAATAGGCTTAGGTTGGTTCAACCTATTCATCGCTGACCGAATAAATGCCCAATCTCCGACCCGCGGTTGCCCAAATGTATAAAGTCCAGCAACATTGAAGTCTTGACACTTCAGTGATACAGCAGCAAGGGCGGCAAGTGCCCCGCCTAAACTGTGTCCGGTTATCCAAAGTTTGGGAGGTTCTACTTGATCGTCTGAATCTATCTCCGTACTTGGTATACTACGAGCACCCCATAAATCAAGCGTTTCAACGACATCAGCTTCAATGCTTTTCAGTGCTTTTAAGAATCCTCGGTGGGCTTTCCCTAATGAAATTTCTTTTGTTGATGATTTATTGGGTGGAGCAGATAGGAATTTACTAAGGGACAGGCTAAGGTTCGTTTGCCAGTCTTGAAATTTTTCAGTGCCACGAAAAACGAGAATAATATGCTCTCTTTTGCGGAATAGAAAGGCTTGAGTGTCAGTTTCTCTATGTTCGAACGATTTAAAGTACTGTCGAAGATCGATCTGCTCGATGTTTTGTTCGTTTTGCCAATCCTGGATGACGCCAGCTAAGAATTGCTCGTTGCTTTGCTGATGATAGTTGTAGTCATCGTCAGCTCTAAGCCAAAGCTCTACAATGTCTGACATATAGCTGTTATCGGCGTAGACCAACATAGATGCTTTGGCACAGCATAAAGCACGGTAGATATCACTTTTGTCGAAGGAAATTTGCTCGAATTCTGGATCTTGTTCGAAGTCACGTTTTGTATAGGGAGGTGGTAGAACCTTATATCCAAAGCGTTCAAATAAAGTCTCTACTCCTGTGTAGCCAGAGTGATGAATGTAGTAAAACAGCGGATCGTAGAAACTTGCGCCGCCCTTTCGTCGTACCGTGCGATCCGCCATCAATTGAATCCAATAGAGGATAAATGGCTTCACATCTCTTGCCGTGAATAATCCACCCTGAATCATGGCTTCGATATTCTCTAGACCAGTCAAAAATTCATCAAACCAATTTCTTAAGGTGACTTCAGTGGGAAACTCAATCTCTTCATATTGTTTGCAAACATCAACGTTGATGAGTTTTTGTTCACCCATCAACTCGTTGTAATAAAGTCCATGGTTGTGTTTTCCGGTGAGCAATGCTGCCTTAATTTTCACCATTGCACCGTGCTCTCGGAGCGATCGCCGGAGACGAGCATCGGTAGCTTCGAAAGATTGGACGTGGCCAGTCAATGGATCTGAGTAATATTGTGTTCGGTATTCCTCAAAATCGAGAATGCTCATGACATTCTGAACACTAGGCTGTTGCTTGAATTCCATCACGACTTTGCGAGCATAGTCTACTCGCCGCCAGCGACACCGAGAGCGATATTGTTGCAAGCCTAAGGCGATCGCCCCTAGTCCCAAGAAAAAAAAAGTCACCCGTGGCCAATGGGTCTGAAACCTAAGTGTATTTTCAACACTCAGATCAGATCTAGATCCAGACTCAGGTTTAGTTGCAGACGCTGCAATGTCCTTTTCAACGGTTAGCAACGTTCGCGTTGCGACTACGCGACGTGCTGGTGTAAATGTACTGGATAGGCAGAGTAGGACTCCAACGGCGATCGCCCATTTTCGAATTCTCATAGATGCCCGACTGAGTGTGTAACGACAGAATACCTCTGTAACTAAGTAGCTAGCTATCATTAAACGTCCTCTTTCAAATTCTGTGCCGCCCGCACAGTAGGCGGCACAGAATTTGGGTTTTGGGTTTAATTACGTTCAGGCACTTATCAGAGGTGATGCTTTAAATGGATTGTGTGACTATGTAAGTTGTCTTCAACCTTACGCTCAAGAGCCAACCATCATCCGTTACTCCACTATTTCAATCAACTTGCCTTATCAGATTCCTCGATGCTATCGAATTCTGACCATGATGACGAGATTTTCAAAACAAAGCTTGAAATTTTCTGCATCATGGTGCTGCTGCGGAACCCCATCCAAATCGTGGACGGTTATCGCACTTTAGATCCCAGTTATGCGTTAGTAACTGCGTTTTTTTATTGCCAGCAAGACGTAATTTAGAAAAAGGGAAAACCGATTAGGAAATGGTGCTTACAGTATTCCCTAATCAGTTGCTTTGATAGTAAGTAGCTACGTACTTCTTCAAGTCCTGTGTCGCCTGCTGCGCGGGCGGCACAGGATGTTGGATTTTGGTTTTAATGACGTCCAGGTATTTACTAAGAAAGAGATCAGCTACGACTCATAATGACGTTTTACAGTGAGGTCACAAGCGAAGAATTGAGAGCAGTCAGGTTTCGTACTTCACTGCATTCTCGAACATACCATCACAAGGCGTGAACTAATGAAACTGACAACCACCACAATATTTGGATTATCCCTTCTCTTCTTTGGTAGTGTTGCTCAAGCAACGTTGTCTCCATTGTCTGTTCGTGCAGAATCGATTACGAATCAGACCAAGCAAACGATTGATCTGCTTGATGCGGGCAAATTTGTTACTTCTGAAGGACAAACCGCTCCCACGACGGGTTCTGCTATTGTTTTTACAATAAATGGTCAGCAATTTGTACAACTGAGCCAAGACTTCAGCACAGCCAATGGCCCTGATGTCGAAGTGATTATTTATGAACATAACAGTGTTCCCGTCAGTATTGAAGGCACAGGTGAATACGTTTCCCTCGGCCAACTTAACGAATTTGAAGGTAGACAACGTTATGCCGTTCCAGACGATGTTGATATTTCTCAATTTGGGTCTATCGGGATCTGGTGCGAACAGTTTGATGTGACGTTCGGTTATTTGTCTCTATAGAGTTGCGTACACGACTTAGAAACGTTTACGAAGAAACATAGGGTTAGGGGCGCGCAACGCACGCC
>JBCCWF010000644.1:0-3263 GCA_039194035.1 Cyanobacteria bacterium P01_E01_bin.6
ATCAGCAAGCGTTGGAGATGAGACGGGCGTTGCTGGGCGATCGCCATCCGGATGTGGCCACCAGTTTGAACAATCTCGCCTTGTTGTATCAGTCGCAAGGACGTTACGAGGAGGCCGAACCCTATTATCAGCAAGCCTTGGAGATGAGGCGGGCGTTGCTGGGCGATCGCCATCCGGCTGTGGCCACCAGTTTGAACAATCTCGCAGGACTCTATCGATCGCAAGGACGCTACGAGGAGGCCGAACCCTATTATCAGCAAGCCTTGGAGATGATGCGGGCGTTGCTGGGCGATCGCCATCCGGCTGTGGCCACCAGTTTGAACAATCTCGCAGGATTATATGACTCGCAAGGACGCTACGAGGAGGCCGAACCCTATTATCAGCAAGCCTTAGAAATTAGTTTAGAAGTTCTAGGAGAAAGTCATCCCACAATTGGTATTCGTCTTGGAAACTTGGCTGGACTCTACAGCAAAACGGGGCGCTTTGCCGATGCTCAACCGCTGTATCTGCAAGCCCTCTCCATTTTTATGCAGCGGTTGGGGCAAGAGCATCCCTATGTCAACACCACGGTTCAAAATCTGTTCGGCTGTGTGCAATCGGCGATGGCTGCAGGCCAAGAGGCCATGTTGTCCTATCATCCGCTGATTCAAAACATGGTGCAGCAGATAAAGGCATCGTAGGGTGCCGTTAGGCATCGCCGTAACGCACCCCCTGCTAAGCTTTGGTAGCCCCTACGCCATGGCTTCGCTAAGGCATTTGACACGGCTCAATGACCAACCCCAGACGCGCCCCTCACAGTTGACTGCGTGAAGATTTTGAATTGGCCAAATTCTCCTCTCCATTTGGATTCAACGGATTGGTAATCCAGGGGTCAACCAACAAAACCTTGCCAGATGGTGTGGTGATTTTGTAAGCCGATTGCCCATACCACAACAATTCTGTCCCAGAGGGTGTTTGGGCTGTGCTGTTTGACGGAACGCCAACGGTGATCAAAAGCATGACGACCGCAGTGGCGATCGCCAAACCAAACCAGCGAAATGGAGTGAGATATCGGTTCATGGGGTGAGCGAGTGAGAGAACAACCATCATCAGAGTATTGTAGAAGCCCAACGCTGGCTAGCGACTGATCACCTAAAACACGTGATCACCTAAAACAAGAAATAGCGTTGTGCCATCGGCAATACCGTTGCTGGTTCACAGGTGAGCAGTTCTCCATCGGCACGCACTTCATAGGTTTCTGGATCTACGTCCACCTGAGGCTGATAGTCGTTGAGCTTCATATCGGCTTTGCGAACCTGGCGCGTGTTGCTCACTGCGGCGACGGGCTTCTGGAGGTTGATCTGTTCTCCGATGCCTGCCTCTTCCGCCGCTTGAGAGACAAAGGTGAATGAGGTCGCGGCGATCGCCCCTCCGTAGCTGCCAAACATTGGCCGCATATGCACCGGCTGTGGCGTCGGGATACTCGCATTGGGGTCACCCATTTGCGCCCAGGCGATCGCCCCCCCTTTGATAATAATTTCTGGCTTCACGCCAAACATCGCTGGTTTCCAGAGACACAAATCAGCCAATTTCCCTTCTTCTACCGACCCCACATGGTTTGCAATGCCGTGAGCAATGGCAGGATTAATCGTGTACTTCGCCACATACCGCTTTGCACGCGTATTGTCGTTTTGGTCAGAATCCCCAGATAACGCTCCCCGCTGCACTTTCATTTTGTGGGCAGTCTGCCAGGTGCGGATAATGACCTCACCGACCCGTCCCATGGCTTGAGAGTCGGACGCAATCATGCTAAAGGCACCCAAGTCATGGAGGATATCTTCAGCGGCAATCGTCTCCCGCCGGATACGAGACTCCGCAAAGGCCACGTCTTCAGGAATGCTGCGGCTGAGGTGGTGACAGACCATCAGCATGTCCAAATGCTCTTCTAAGGTATTCACCGTGTAGGGACGGGTTGGATTCGTGGAGGAGGGTAATACGTTCGACTCTCCACAAACTTTGATAATGTCAGGGGCGTGGCCACCCCCTGCACCTTCGGTGTGATAGGTGTGAATCGCCCGATTCTTAAACGCGGCGATGGTGTGTTCCACAAAACCCGACTCATTCAGCGTATCGGTGTGAATCGCAACCTGCACGTCATAGTCATCCGCCACCGTCAGACACGTATCAATCGCGGCTGGGGTCGTGCCCCAATCTTCGTGGAGCTTGAGTCCCATGGCCCCTGCCTTCACCTGTTCCACGAGTCCAGGAGTTTGAGCACTATTGCCTTTGCCGAGAAACCCAAAATTCAACGGAAAGGCATCGGCAGCTTGCAGCATACGGTAAATGTTCCAGGGGCCGGGGGTGCAGGTAGTGGCATTGGTGCCAGTGGCGGGGCCAGTCCCTCCCCCAATCATCGTCGTGACTCCAGAGGCGATCGCCGTTTCAATTTGCTGGGGACAGATGAAGTGGATGTGGGCATCAATGCCGCCTGCCGTGAGAATCATTCCTTCCCCGGCAACGGCTTCTGTTCCAGGGCCAATGATGATGTTGATGTTGTCCTGGATGTAGGGATTGCCAGCTTTGCCAATGATGTCAATCTTGCCATTTTTGATACCGATATCCGCCTTGACAATGCCCCACCAATCCAGAATCAGAGCATTCGTAATCACCATATCTACAGCACCATCGGCATTGGAGATGGGCGACTGTCCCATGCCATCGCGGATCACTTTGCCGCCGCCAAACTTCACCTCATCGCCGTAGGTCGTATAGTCTTGCTCTACTTCGATGATCAACTCGGTGTCTGCTAACCGAACGCGATCGCCCACCGTTGGGCCATAGGTTTCGGCATAGGCACGACGATCCATGCGGTAGCTCATGCAAGTTCTCCCTCAAAATATCTAGCGTTTGTCAGTCGGATAGCGTTTGACAAGGGTATCGTGAGGAACCAAAGTGCCCGGTAACGTTCGCCACAGAAGCCTTCCTCATCCTCAGATTCATTGACGCCACAATAGCGCGACGCATATGGATTCTACACAGTTTTCTTTATAAGTACCTGGACATAATTAAAAGCAAAACCCCAAACCCTGTGCCGCCCGCGCCGCGGGCGGCACAGGGTTTGTAAGGATACGTTTAATTATGGCCATCTACTTAGCTTAGACCTCCACCAACAAAAATAGGCGTGTCTTTAGAATTTGAACACGACGATCGTTATCGGTTCCTGACAGAGCCAGTTGGAGATTAGGGACTTGCTAAAAAATAAAGTACCAATAAAGGGGCGACGG
>JBCCWF010000645.1:0-3262 GCA_039194035.1 Cyanobacteria bacterium P01_E01_bin.6
AATCCCCATTTATCGGCAACCTCCTCAATGATTTTTGTTGTTGGTTTACCAGCGCCATGACCGGCCTTCGTTTCAATACGAATGAGCACAGGATTCTCACCTGCATGAGCGTTCTGTAAGGCGGCAGCAAACTTGAAACTGTGGGCTGGAACTACCCGATCGTCATGATCGGCTGTCGTAACCAATGTTGCAGGGTAGGCTGTTCCTGGTTTCAGTTGGTGAAGCGGAGAATACGCATAGAGTGCGCTGAATTCTTCCTCATTGTCTGGAGAACCATAGTCAGAGGTCCATGCCCAGCCAATGGTGAACTTGTGAAAACGCAACATGTCCATCACACCTACGGCGGGCAATGCAGCCGCAAATAGCTCTGGGCGCTGAGTCATGCAGGCTCCTACCAGGAGCCCTCCATTACTGCCGCCAGCGATCGCCAACGTGTCAGACGAGGTGTAACCCTTTTCAATCAGCCATTCTGCTGCTGCAATAAAGTCATCAAAAACATTTTGCTTTTTCAGCTTAGTGCCACTCTGGTGCCAGGTTTCACCATATTCACCGCCACCGCGTAGATTTGGTACGGCATAAACACCGCCCATCTCCATCCAAGCCACGTTGCTGATAGAAAAGGATGGCGTTAAAGAAACATTGAATCCACCATACCCATAGAGCAGCGTCGGGTTTTGACCATCCAGGATAATGCCTGCTTTATGGGTAATAAACATGGGAATGCGAGTTCCATCCTTACTGGGATAGAACACTTGCTTGGTTTCATACATAGTGGGATCAAAGGCAACATTGGGCTGACAAAACAAGGTGCTGTCACCGGTAATCACGTTGTAGCGATAAATAGTGGTGGGTGTTGTGAACCCTGTAAATGCATAGAAAGTCTCTATATCGTCGCATTTACCGGAGAATCCTCCAACAGAGCCAATGCCTGGCAACTCAATCTGACGAATAAATGCCCCATCAAGGGTAAAAACCTTAATGGCTGAATACGCATTTTGAAGGTAGGACACAATGAACTGATGATTCAGCAAGCTAACGCTTTGAAGGGTTTCCTCTGCTTGAGCAATCACGTCGCGCCAATGTTCTTGCTCAGGTTGATTGAGATCAATCGCAATGACCCGACTGCGAGGTGCCGCTAAATCGGTTTCAAACCAAAATAGGGTGTCGTCATTGTCGATAAATGAAAATTTTGCATCAAACGAACGAATGAGCTCAATCACAGGAGCCTCTGGCAGCGTTAAATCTTTGTAAAACACCAAGTTCTTGCGCTCGGTTCCTCTCCACACAGAAATGAGCAAATAACGGCCATCGTCAGTGACCTCTCCTCTAAATCCCCATTCCTTTTCATCTGGGCGTTCATAGATCAGCACATCGTCTGTTTGAGGAGTCCCGAGTCGATGGTAATACAGCTTTTGGTAGTAGTTCACATCCTCTAATTTTGAGGATTCATTTGGTTCATCGTAACGACTGTAAAAGAAACCCTGTGCATCTTTTGTCCATGCTGCACCTGAGAACTTGACCCATTGAATGATGTCAGACAGGTCGTGGCCAGTTTCAATGTCGCGAATTCTCCACGTTTGCCAATCAGAGCCTGCGGTGGATAATCCGTAGGCCATGTATCGAGCATTGTCGCTAATGGCAAGTCCGGCCAGAGCCACTGTGCCGTCTTCAGAGAGTGTATTGGGGTCGAGTAGGGTGATTGGCTCTGCGTCCAAATCAAGCAACGTGTAAAGCACATCCTGATTTTGCAAGCCATTATTCTTAAAAAAGAAGAAGCGATCGCCCTTCTTAAAGGGGGTGCGGAATTTTTCGTGGTTCCAGAGTTGTGTCAATCGCTCTTTAATGCATTGCCGCTCTGGAATCGTCTCCAGGTACCCAAAGGTCAATGTATTTTGATCCGCTATCCATTGACGACTTTGCTCGGAATCTGGTTCTTCCAGCCACCGATAAGGGTCAGCAATACGCGTACCGTGATAATCCTCAACATGGTCGACTTTTGGGCTTTCGGGATAATCGAGCATAGGTGTTCTGATCAAAGATTCAATGTAATGCCATCTACGGGAACGTCACTTTGTAGAGATGAAACAGTTCTCCTTCTTTTTGTTTAAGAATTTTTCCTTTGGCTGTTTTAATAACGTTTTTCCAGTCGTCGAGAGGTTCTAAGAACACTTCTGTTCCGAGATAGGTTTCGAGAATCGCCCAGTTCTCTGCCAGTTCAACATCAGGATTGATGACATCAAAAACAAACGTTCCGTCCGGCTTCAGCACTCGACGAACCTCACTCATGACTAACCGCCAATAGTCAAGTGGATAGTAGCAGCTAAACCCTGTGGCGATCGCCAGATCAAACTGATTGGGTTCGTATTCTAGTTGGTGTGCTGGCAAAAGCTTCACCCCTTTAAACAATTTAGAGTTCAGCTGAGGTGCTCTGGCTACGAGGGCATCTCGCGCCACAGCACTGATCTCATGACCATAAAAGAAGGCGTTCCAGTCTCGCCATGGATATATTAAAAAGCTAACGCCACACCCAATGTCTAGGCAATGTTGGTTTTTCTTTGGCTTCGCGATTTCCCAGAAAGGAGAAGCAATGCGAGGTGCCAGTGCACCCGATGTCCATTCCCGAAAAATAGGCATCGCCTCCACTTCGTCCGGCAATGAGAATGAATCACCTCGATATTCACAACTAAAACGCTTGGCAACGGCTGACAAGGTCTCATTCCACTGACTGTCAGAGGCTTGGCTTAAAAAATTAGCTAATGTTTCTTGTGCAGCAGGCTGAGACTTCCCTTTGGCCATAAATGACGCTCCACACGTTAATAGCTAGTGTTGTCACAGCATATCGAGCAAACCTTGCGTGTGCGATGAGAATGCATTATTTCTTAGGAATGAAGACTGATCGCGAGTTTCGTTCGAAGAGAGAGAATTGCTGCGAATTGTGAAGATTGCGTTACAATTCTATGTTGATACGGATTGAGAGACAAATATAAAAACATGAATACTCAAACAAGCATCTTAGAAGCAAGTCGCTTACATTTGTCTGAACACGTCGAAAGTAGCTCAAATGGTATTCGAAAGCTGCCTTATGCCCCTAATCAGCGAGTCCAATTTCTTCACCTCCAAGCAGAAACAGAAGCGTTGTTACAGCAACTTTATTTAGAACAGCATCGACGTAGATTCGATGACCATAACTAAAATTAAGTAGCTTGGCGTGATTAAACTAAAAGCCCAAAAACCTGGGGAGGGCCCCGGCGGGGGGCGACCC
>JBCCWF010000646.1:0-3252 GCA_039194035.1 Cyanobacteria bacterium P01_E01_bin.6
AAATACAACCTTATTGTTATTTTGGGGGGGGGGTGGCAACCCCCCCCCCCCCCAACAAAATAACTCGAAGTTTTTAAAGTTTTCATTCCTAATGCAACAGATTATTCACGGCAATCGATAACTAGCGACGCGGATGATGAGTTCTCCTTGCCGTGGATTATGGGTGAACACAAAGCTCCCTCGTTTGCGTTCGTTGCCTGAGAGAAAGTCGATTTGCTGCTCTCCAGATTCGTCTTCTTCGCCATCAATATGGAGTGCTGCCATGACCTGAACGGTTCGGGCAATGCGGCCCCCGGTGTTCTGGATCTCGAAGGGAACGTAGTACCGTTGGTTAGCAATGCGTGTCGTGTTGTCCACCATGATATGAAACTCAGGGGGGCGCAGCTGATTGATTTGCCAGTCGTAGAGAATGAGGGCAATCAACGCAATCAGAATGATACTAGCGAGGACAAAGGTGATCCATTCGGCTAGCGATCGCCTTTCTTGTTGCATTGTCCTATCATTCAATGCTGTTTTCCCCGAACCTGATTCACCTGATCCCGTGAATGGATCCTCATGGCTCGACTGTTCAGAATACGTCCTAGGTTCAGTCATATCAAATTAATATTCGGCCTGCAGCTCCTCCGATTGTGGCTGGAAGTCCCAACACAATCGTATCGCTTAGCCACTCCTGCCACGGCGTGACCCAACTCAATTGCTGAAAGAAAACCAGCATCACCATGGATGCGGTCAATGCAATGAGATAGGCTGCCAGCGTTTCGGTAATTGGGCTGAGCAAGAGTCCTCGTTGTTCTCGTTCATCGCGATCGGCAAAACCGGATGCAAATACAATGCCGTAAGACAACACCAGTGACGCCATCATAATCAACAACAGCCATAGGGATGGAATAGAGGATGAAATCAACGGAATCTCTTCTGTGGGAGCAATGCTAAAGGCAATGATGATGGCTCCGAGCAGCGTTGCATCCAAATCGATCAGTGCATCCCCCAAACTAAACACCGTGTAGGACGACAGTTTGCCGGATGGCAACACCCGACGGCGTTCGTCTCGCTGTTGGCGATCGCGACTCAGCGTTGAGCGGGCCAGCGTCACCCCAAAGGCAAAAGGTACTCCTTCAAACACAAGTTTCCCTAATGTTTCGGCGAGGGGCGTTTCGAGCGTGACACGACGCAGGAGAACAAGGGCGATCGCCGCACAAACCAGTCCCAAACTCAAGGCCTCAATGCTTTCCATCACCGCCTCAATCGGATGAAGAGTGAGGGTGCGACGAAACCCTTCGGTTTGCGTGATGAGCCACACCACAACAAACGTTGTCCCCAAAACGGCTAACAGCAGCGGCGCGTTGGCCGATGACCCAATAGACCAAACTTCCACTGTATAGAGCAACGGAATTCCAAACAGGAAACCTCCTGATGCACCTTTAATCAGGTCTTGCAGCTCTGAAAACCAGATATTAGAGACACCTGACTTTTTGGATTGGCCTGACGTCATGGGTTGAATAGAGGGAACAGACACAACGGAACACGCATGCGCGATGGAGATGGACAACAGATTTCCTGAAGTATGGCATATCTCTCACAGAGAAGCTCATCACAGAGAGATGCCCTGGCAGCACTAGGCATAAGAGGGTGTCCAGCCCAGCTATTCTCATGTGATCTGATTGCCCATGATTGAACATCGATGTCCAGAATCCTCATGTATTAAACCCAAACCCAGTGGGGAATTGTCGTGCTTCCGCAGAAAACACGACAATTCCCATCCTAGAGACGGTTTAGATGTTTTATTTATGGGCATCCAGGTCTTTTCCAAAGGCTTTTCGAAGATGGGAAGGGCGGTAGTCAGACACATCGCGCCATCGATCTTTTGTACTCACATGAATATCATCAAATGTGTCGCTGTATTCGCTGATATTCCGACGAATAACGCCAGCAATCACCCAAAACCCAATGCGGCCATCAAAATCACTGGTATGATTTGGCTCAACGCCATCACGAATCTGTCCCGGATCGACCGAAAGTCCGACGTTTCTTGCCTTCTCCAACATCCAAAGGAGGGCTCCATCAGATAGATTTCGATTGATGAGCTTACCGCCCCCGACACATCCATGTACGCCCGGAAACCAAACCTGTTGAATGACCTGGTCTTGTTCCGTTGGGTTATTTGTTTTCTTCATGGGGGTAATGTTCAGCGCTCTCCGTCGCTCATCAATGGCGACTGCATGGCAAGCATTTTGAATAATAGAACTTAGCTCCGTGTCATGAAATTGATATTTTCGATTGGCCAATGTATTGATCGGTAGCCACGATACCAAGTCAGGAATTCCCAGTGACCCTACCGTATCCCAGCACCCCACAAACGTAATTGGGACGCGATCGCCATTATCCTGCCTAAATTTCACCGCCATTGGATCGCTCGGCTTAATCTCACGAGAACGGTAGATGTCATAGGCGTCTTGTTGGAGTGTTTCTAGCTTGGACGGTGCGAGTAGTCCTGAGCAATAAATTAATCCAGCCAAGCTTCGAACCGTATAAGCTCCGCGGCTAAATCCAAACAGATAAATTTGGTCACCCGCCTCATAGTGTTGGCTCAAAAACGAATATCCCTCAAGAATATCGTCATCAATACCCTTGCCAAAGGCTCCGCCCGGTAGTCGGTCGCGTAAGCTGTCGGTTCCTAATCCACGAATATATTTTTTTTCTTGAGTAATATTGTCATGGCCTGTGGACAGGGTGGCATCAAAGATCCGAGCCACATTTGTCGGAAAATCTGAGCGTTCGCGATCCTGCCACGTTCCATCACAGCAAACGATAAGACGTTTCATAAGCCAACTAGCCTTTACTAATAATGATGAGGATGTTTTCTATCGCCTATCTAGCAAATCCCAAGCATCTGTTCCGGTAAATGGGATAAAGACTGATACACAGCGCATATGAGACATTTCTGGAAAAATATTATTTAGACTCCTCCGACAATGTTGACGAATCATTGTGTAGCTCTATCGTCGGAGTTGCTGAATCAATTGGAGTCTGTTTTAAGAATGTTAGGACTTACGCAGAGCGAGAGGAGCAGTAGAGCCACAAACAGGGAATCATTCGATAGTGTAAATAAATGCACGACTCTGTAAGCCGCCTGGACTATTGTCAATATCTTCTGGTCAGTCAAATCAACTATACCCTGACCAACTATGCCGACCATTGCGAACGATTTTCCCATGACCAGATCAATCGATATTTAGCTAGAGAGAAAATCAC
>JBCCWF010000647.1:0-3239 GCA_039194035.1 Cyanobacteria bacterium P01_E01_bin.6
CCTCTCGCAGTCCGATCTTACGTTGACCCAATATTTTTGTGGAACGCCGCCCACCGCGCGGATTACCACAAAAATATTGGTTCAACTTAAGAGCGGAGCGCCATACCGTCATGATGTAGCCGTCATGGAGATTAGCTAGCAAGCTCAATAATGCCGCAGCCGATGCGTCCACCCGCGTTGCCTGTGGGCTGGCCAAAGTCATCGCGATCAGCATGAAGAATCACTGCATGACCGGCGATCGCCCGATCACCATCGGTCAATGGCAAGTCTGGAAGCGTCACAGAGATCGTGCCAGAGCCGTTAGAATAAATCACTACATTTCCTAAATCGCCCACATGGGCAGCGTCATAACCATCCTTGAGCAAGTATCCATGCTTGACACCGTCTGGGTTGAAGTGCCCGCCAGCAGCAACACCTCCCTCATCACAGCTGCCAAATTGATGGACATGGAACCCGTGAAATCCAGTCGGAACATCACTTAAGGCCAAGTCAACTTTTAAACCCTCAGGCGTTTCGGTGAACGTTGCTTCTCCCAACACCATGGCAGAACCATCCGTGCTCTGAACCGTAGCAGTCGCTGCAGTTGACGCACCTTGCGCTACTTCTAGGGCATTCGCTATCAGCGGAGTAGTTATTCCAAACATCCCGACGAGCAACGCAAATACGACGGCGATCGCACCAACAATAAAACCCTTCATCATCTGTTTCACAAACTTTCCTCAAGCAACCCTTTTCCAACAATTCTTGATAATAATAAACGATTGACCGTCGTCACCAAAGATGATGGCAGTAATCAAGCAGGGGCGATCGCCCTCTATGGGTACTTTATTTTCTAGCAAGTCCCTTAATTGAGTTTATATCGATGCATAAGATTGTCCAAAAGACTGGATAGATACGCAAACATAAACAAAACTGTATTGATAGTACCAATCATTCTTAAGCTCAAATTAAATGTCATTAAAAATCACGGTTTATCTCTATGATAAATTTGACAAATTCATGTGCAGAATAAAAAACGTGATCTGACTTTATGGCCTATTTCTTTCCCCCATAATTGTGTATCCAAGGCATTTTCAGATAAATGATGAGCAGTAAAAGGAAGATTCCTGCTTTCTATAGCCAAAGCATATTTCACCAGTTCGGTGAGAATAAATTTCATCGATTTTTGACATAACTGAATCGGGACATCGCGGTGTTCCGAATTTCAGGATTCAAAGATATTCATAGTTCAAAGATATATGTATATCTTGTAATCAGACTTAATTGAAGTAAGCAACAAGTTATAGAAAGTGACAACTTGTTTTGCCACTTTCTATAACTTGTGACAACTTGTGACTTCTCAAAATATCGATTTGTATTTTAAGCCGGGATGGTAGAGCGCAGAGCGTCGCACAATCCCGTTAAATTTCCCCAGCTTACGTCATCAATCTAAGTATCTTGCAATAGTTTCAAACACGAAAATTTTTGAAGGTAGGAGTTCGTAGAGATGTGTAAAAAGATCGGAGTTTTGACCAGTGGCGGCGACTGTCCAGGGCTCAATGCTGTGATTCGCTCCGTAGTGAAATGCGCATCTTATCGAGGGTGGGAAGTCTACGGCATTCCTCGGGGAACCGACGGCCTGATGGCCGTTTATCAAGGCCTTTGTCAGCCGGAAGATCTCCTGCTTCACAAACATGGGTTTAATATTCCAGGGATTCTACAAGGACTAGACATCCTACAGTTCCTGAGTGGCAGTGTCTTGGGTTCTCTGAGTCGAGGTAATCCTAGCCAACCAGAGATATCACAACAAATTATCGGTGGATACAAGCGATTAGAGCTAGATGCTCTGATTGTCATTGGTGGTGATGGGAGCTTTGATATCATTTACGACCTGGCTCATCGAGGGAACTGGAATCTGATTGCTATCCCGAAAACAATTGACAATGACGTCCCATTTACCGAACGCTCCATTGGCTTTGATACAGCTGTTAGCACGGTAACCAATGCTCTCTATGATCTAACCTTTACCGCTGCCAGTCACGATCGTGTCATGGTCGTACAAGTGATGGGGCGTGATGCAGGGCATCTCAGTCTCTATGCAGGCATTGCTGGAGGTGCAGACGTTATTCTTATTCCAGAACTCGTCCCGACCATTCATGAGGGTATTCTGCATCAGATTTGTAGTCGTATTGCCAAGCTCCGTCAGAAGGGTCGCCGATTTGCCCTTGTGGTTGTTTCTGAAGGGGTGAAGAATCGAGACGGGCGTAAAGAAAGGTACATTGGCGACTATCTGAGCGATCGCATCCGTGAACATAGCTTAGTCTTGTGCAGTACCGGCCATGATAAGTATTGCGATATGAATCAAGTAGACACTCGGGCAACAACCCTTGGTCATATCCAGCGTAGTGGAGTGCCGACCTCGGTTGATCGACTACTGGCTGCGGCATTTGGTTCTAAAGCCATAGATGTCATTGCTGAGAACCAACATAACCAACTGATCATTTGGAAAGGAAGTCAGGTACAAGCAATCCCATTAGCCGATGTCATTCCTGAAATTCGGCAATGCCACCGCGAGAATCGTTGCCCAGCACCGGTCAAGCATGATGATTACATGGTGAGTGTCGCCCAATCTTTAGGAATTTATACTGGAAATGAAAGGTTCCATTTTTCAGATCAACGAGAGTCATGCTGGGCAGAACCTTCTAATGTCAATGCAGAGGCAGTTCATGCATAGTCACACAAGCCTGTGAAACCTTTGGATAGAAAGTGGGGATGCTCCCAACCTCACCCTCCGTGGTGAGGGCAAAACACGAAGTCTGCAGATCAGTTACGACGACTCGGACGTTGTGCTGCGGGACCTCACATTTGCGAATGGCAGTGTGGTTGATAATGACCCAAACACAACGTTACGAAGTGGTGCCATTTACGAAGTGGTGCCATTGAGGTTCGCGACTCCAACACCTTAACGGTAGACATTCCCAATTTATTAACACCAAAGGTGAACGAGAAGGAGACCCTATCAAATTTACCTTGCTTAATTATGACCATCTACTTATCAACCCTGAATCAATTCCAGGTTGACAATTTTCACTGAAGAGATGCAAATTTACAAAGAGAAGAGGCGTTGTTGCATAAAGAGTCTGACTTAGATGGGATAATCCTCTAAACCCACCTTTGAGCCTGAGACTTATGAGTGAGCAACCAGCCAAGAAACAGTACCGTATCCGTAACTGGGGGAAATACAATGCGGTCCTCAAACA
>JBCCWF010000648.1:0-3234 GCA_039194035.1 Cyanobacteria bacterium P01_E01_bin.6
AAAAACAACCACACATAAAAAAAAAAACAAACAATCAATCATCAATCGCCACCTCCCCCCCGCGGGGGCCGGCGCCCCCCCCCCCCCGCCCCTCTATTGGTACTTTATTTGAAGATCCCTTAGTTGTTGTTCTGGCTGGCTTTGGTTGGGGATGAGGCAAGCAGAAATCTCATGTCACGCAATGCTTACACATGGTCACTCCTAGGCTCAGAGTTCGTTATAAATTAATCGTAGAGAGCCATAAGGATGAGTTTCCCGTGTCCCACCCAAACAAACTGAAGGGCTTCCCCCGTCTCTCTAAAAGAACTTGGAATGTAATGTTGAAATGTAGTTAAGCAGTTGGGCGTCATTAAAAACAAAGCCCCAAATCCCGCACCGCCCGCACCGCTCTCTGTGCGGGATTTGGAAGAGTACGTTTAGTTATGGCTAGCCATTTAACCGCTACTGCAATACGCTCTAAACTGCTGTCGGAACAAAAAGTAATAGCCAAAGGAGAACGAGGAGACTGAGCAGTCCCAGTCTTTTTACGTAGCGAATGAACGTTGGAGCAGTATCGGGGTTCATTGGCACTTCTATCACTATTGGGGCATTACCAAGTCTTTCTTGGGAATGCCAGTTCATTAAACCTCAGCAATGCTGGATGAGATGGGCTGATCAATCGATGCGTGGTTCCACCTATATAAAATATGCTGAACTCTCAAATACTCTTTCTTCAAGACAATTCACAGTTGAGTGGACTAGCATAAACATATATTAAGATTCCTTTACCCACTGCAAAAATATTGCATAGGAGCACGTTAGTCCATGGTTTTGGGTTGTATGTATTCACATGGAGCGATCGCGCATGATCAGTAAGCGAACCATTTTTTGTGACTTTGACGGGCCTATTGTCGATGTCTCGGAACGCTACTACAAAACCTATTTAGCTGGACTCCAAGAATTTCAACTGAGTCATTCGGCTGACGGGCGATCGCCCTCCATTCAGCCTATGACAAAGCAAAAATTTTGGGAAATGAAGCAGCACCGTGTTCCTGATAGTGAGATTGCTATTCGTTCTGGGCTCAAGGAGCAAGAAACTGACTCATTTCTCGCCCGCGTGAAACACCTAGTGAATAAACCTCATCTGCTTCATTACGATCAGATTCAACCAGGTGCTCACTGGGCATTCAAGCTACTCAATAAACAGGGAGTGCGGCTCATTCTCGTGACCCTCCGTTGTCAGCAGCAAGCGACCCAACTCTTGCACGAGTATGGATTACTTCCATTTTTCTCTGATGTTTATGGGACAACCAACATAGATGCTGCGTACTTGAATGGAATCGAGTGTAAAAGTGCTTTGCTGAAGCAGGCTTGGCAAGATCACCTCTATCACTATGGTCGACCGATGCAAGCGTGGATGGTCGGAGATACAGAAGCAGACATTTGTGCCGGACAAGCTCTTGGAATGCCAACGGTGGCAATTACCACCGGAGTGAGAAGTCCTTCTTACTTGAAAAAATTTAATCCCTCCTACACCTTTGACACACTCCTTAACGCTGCAAATAGTCTTATGGAGCGATCGCCTTTCTCCTACGCGTCAAGTTTTGATACGGATGCTGTTCGTTCAATTGCCCGGTGTTGAAAGTGATCCCTATCAAAAATGATTGCTTCCATAGGACAGATAGAATGCTTGAATGCGTAATTATACTTAGGGTTGGAGCGTGTTTTGAATCCTTGAGGAAGTGCTAAGATTCACGCCCTCTCAGAATAGGAGTGATAGCGTGGCTTGAGTACTTGAGGGAGGCATTCCTGTGGTTACGCCCGTACAACTTTCACATCAATCCCATGAACATCACGGCACCGAAGATTCTGGTAATCATCGCGTTGCTGTTTTGTTAATGGGCTATGGTGAAGTCGAAAGCTACGATGACTTTGCAAATTACAACGAACAAGCATTAAACCTACTCACGGCGAAATTTGCTCCTGTTCCCACTTGGATTTATCCTCCACTGGCTAAGCTGCTTGCCGTCTTTGACCTCCATGAATGGAGTCATCAGCACGGCAATTTTATATCGCCCCACAATGCGATTTTTGAGCAGCAACGTGCAGGAATTGAATCGTTCTTGCAACAAGAATGGGGCGATCGCGTTCAAGTTTTCAAAGCGTTTAACTTTTGTGCTCCGTTTTTACCGAATCAAGTCTTAGAAGACATTAAGGCCCAAGGCTTTGACAAAGTGTTGATTTATCCACTGCTCGTTGTGGATTCCATTTTCACCAGTGGTATTGCAATTGAGCAGGTCAATCATGCGTTGACTCACCTTGCAGGAACTGATCATCACTGGGTTAAAGGAATGAGGTACATTCCCTCGTTCTATGATCAGCCGGACTACATCAATCTCATGGCACGACTGGTTGAAGAGCGCATCGCCAATGATTTGGTGGTAGCTCATTTGCCCTCTCAAATTGGTGTGGTGTTGTTAAATCATGGTTGTCCCCATGAAGCAAAAGGGTTCACCTCTGGGATTGTCGAAAGCCAGGCTTTATATGACCGGGTGCGAGATCAACTCATCACCAAGTATCCATTGATCTCTGTGGGCTGGCTCAATCACCAGACGCCGATGATCAAATGGACACAGCCGAACGCTGAGCTGGCTGCTAAGAACCTGATGGAACTCGGTGCAACAGCTATTGTGTTTGCGCCTATTGGCTTTGCCACAGAGAACCATGAAACGCTTTTGGACGTCGAGCATATTGTTCATGACCTCCAGAAGAAGCGGCCAGATGTCACATTTGTTCAGATGCCATGTGTTAATGATCATCCTCATTTCACTCAAATGGCTGCTCGCTGGGCAAGTCCTCTGATTGCTGATTTGCTTTCTGAAGAAGCGCTGGCAGTGAATCCATCATTAGCAACGATCCAGGCTGCTCAGATTGCTCAGGAGCATGCCCATAGCCATCAGCATGGACACGACGGCGGACACCATCACGAGCATGGAGAGCAGCACGCTCACGTTCACCATCATTAATGAGCGATCGTTCCTGATGTAATGACTTGGCAAACTGCTCAAAATTGCAACAGAGAAATGAGGGTTTGGGGCGCACAACGCGTGCCCCAAACTCTCGTTTTTTTTATAAACGTTGCCAAGTCGTGTGATGTAATGAGACACGGTCGATGATGTCGATTGTGTCTTACTTGTACTGTGTAGAGATGTATTGTGTAGAGAACTTGGTGGAGAAATAAGGGATCTGCAAATA
>JBCCWF010000649.1:0-3204 GCA_039194035.1 Cyanobacteria bacterium P01_E01_bin.6
CTCCCACTCTCGATAGAAGTAGTAAAGCACCACTCGATTAACCTGAAGGGTCTTTCTGAGAAGCATCACGCTATCGCAAACGGCAGCATCTCTTTCCAAGGTCTGATTGATATGGGTGAGGACTCGCAACAAGCCTTGATCTTTTTTATCGAAAGAGAAAGCGGACGCAGGGTCGGAAGCCATAAGTATTGATTGATAGAGTGAGCTATTTCGGCTTTGGCTGTTGCATTCAAGAAGCAAAAGCGTTGGGTCGGGAGCTATCTCTTGTGTCGTAGAGCGTCTAGGGCTTTTGCATATTTCAGCATTAACTGAAGCTGCTCCTCGGACAGCCCTTCCAACTCCTGGGCAATAACCTCTTTGGCTGTCATTCTTTGAGCTTGAGACCATGAACAGATCATACGCAACTGAAGAATCGGAGTTTACTTGAGTACTGCTCAAAAGCATTCATGACAGAGATACTGGCGAGATTCTTACGCTCCGAAATTAGTATTGACCTTTATTCTGTTAAAGGTATAATACCTTTAAGGCATAATTGTCTTTGAGGTTTATTGTGCGAATATCGTGTTTTAACTTTAAGGGGGGGACGGCTAAGTCAACTACGGTTCTGAATCTAGGGGCTTGCTTGGCGGATAGAGGATTGTCCGTTCTCGCAATCGATCTTGACGGCCAGCGAACGCTTTCGTTTGGTTTGGGGGTTGATGGGGTTGAGCCTACCTCGTTGGATTGGTTGCAAGGGCGTGATTCCGAGCCGATCGCCACGCCGACTAAGAATCTGTCTGTTTTACCAGGCTCTATCAATATGTTTCGGTTGCAGGCTGAGGAAGATTTATTCCAACCCGCTCTCAAGAAGTTTGATAAGACCACCACTGTGATGATGGACTGCCCACCCGGTTTAGGGATAGCTTCAGTTCAATCAATCTTGAACAGCGATCGCGTCTTAGTTCCAACGCTCTGTGAACCGGCTGCGTTGAAGGGATTGAATGAAGCGATTGCATTGATACGTGGTGAGAACCCGAATATCGCTATCGACGTATTGCGTGTTCGCTACAGGCCACGCTTGGTGCTAACCCGCGAGGCTGATGATCTGTTGATTGAGGGAGCAGAAGATTACAACTATCGTCTGCTGCACACTGTCATCCCCGAAAACATCAACGTTGCTGAGAGCATCGCTCAGCAGCAGCCAGTTACTACCTATGCACCAAAGTCTGCAGGCGCAGCAGCATATAAGTCCCTTGCGAAAGAAGTCATGAAAATTTGGGGTCTGAAATGACTAAGAAAATCGGCTTAGGAAAGTTGAGCGATTTTGGACAAACGAAACCCAGTTCGCCCATGCCTGCGAAGGATAAAAAGACATCTAAACGTATTAAGCGTTCAACCGTTAAGATGGTGCCTGTCAACATTAAGGTCACCGATTTACAAAGGGATTGGCTGGATCGTGTTGCCCGCCAGATTCGCTCCAATAACGAGAGCCCTGTAAAGCCAGGAGAGCGAGTATATCCCCAGCATTTGATCGGAGTTGCGATCTCTCTGCTTCAGAGCAGCGAGGTTGATTGGAGCGAGATTCAAAATCTCGATGAGCTTAGAGATATGCTAAACATATAATACCTTTATATATTTAGAGGTAAATAGGTTAAACCCTTTTGAAGTACAGGTAAACCATCATTAAACGTGGACTTTTGTCCTAGCGCGCGAGCGAGATTCTGGTTTGGGGTTAACCGTTATGTCTACATCTAAATCGAGGGTGTTTAACAGTGACACGAGTCTATCCATTGTGAAGCCTGAAAGTTGACCTCTCATTAGGGCTGAGACTTTAGGCTGATCGATGCCCATGATGTCTCCTGCTACCTTCTGGGTCAGCTTTCGAGCTACGATTTCCTTGCTAATTTCTGCAGCTAAAGCTGCTTTTGCTAGGTGTTCCTCGGGGGTCGGAACGTCTAGATCTGCGAAAACATTTCCACTGCTTTCCGTTACGTTATTCGTCATGGCTTATTTCTCCTGATAGTTGGCCGCATAGTGCTGTTGAGCATCCTTCAGTCTTGAGTCAATGGTGGCTAAATCTTTCTTAGGTGTTGCAATCCCTGTTTTTGATTTCTTCTGAAATGCATGTAGGACATAAACCGCCTTGGCGAATTGCACTGTGTAGACAACTCGGTAGGTATCTTTGTCAAAATTCTCTCGAATCTCTAAGACGCTAGCTCCTGAATAGCCTTTTAGAGGTTTGGTATTCAGAGGCTTTTCTCCCCGCTGAGCCTGGAACAGTGCAAAGCCCACCTCACTCCTGACCTCTTCTGGAAAGGCCTTCAAGTCTTTGAGGGCACTACCGACCCATAGAACAGGTTTAAGTGCTGATTTCATTCTCCCACCTCATTATGCCAAATCTAGCATATTCAGATAAAGCCATTCGGTTTGAGGTGGCCTGTTTCAGAGATCGGAACGAGCTGATACCTATCATATTGGCAAGCGGATTCTGAATAAGCAGGAGAGCCCCCTAGTTTCAAAGTCCATACCCTCTCTAGATTTCAATTTACGTTATCTGATTAAGGTTTAAACATATTATAGGTTTAAATCCAATTCATATAAAAGTATTAGACTTTTATAGTATTTGAGATCGATAAGATCAGGCTGCTCTTGGATATTGTGTGGATAAACGACGTTCATGTTGTGGGAGCCCTAAGCTCGGTTTGTGTGCCAAATTCTTGCATCTGGAGAGGTTGTGATCGCCATCACCCCCCTCCCATGCCCGCCATCACCGCCGCATCCCCAAGCCTGCGGAATACTCTTAATCACAGCGAAGCGCTGTCACCTGCCATCACTTCCGCCAAGCGATAGCATGAACTCCCACCTGAAATACCGAGGCCGTTCCTTCGTACTCCACACCATTCCTCCCACCGAAACCATCAAAGCAATCGGATTCCGTGGCCGTAAGACTCTGGTTTCAAGCCCCCCAAATACATTGCCTGAAGATCTACAGTTCTTCGGTTGGCATCCAGAAGGGGTGGCACTGGCCTAGCCCTAACTGCATTCCCAGCCGCGAGCTTCAGACAGTAGCTGCTGATTTTCAACATCTGTTGAGTACGTTGACCTGATTGCAGCCTGTAGAGAGTGGCTGTTGTTTGCTTGCGACAGTTCGAGAAGAGACGATTGTTTCCAGAATGACGCCAGACAAGCTGCTAACCGGTCAGATGAGGAGGTTGAACATACTCC
>JBCCWF010000650.1:0-3200 GCA_039194035.1 Cyanobacteria bacterium P01_E01_bin.6
AGATGGTGGTGGAGTACATAGAGCATCATCGGCAACGGTCAAATCGAGAGAGTGAGAATTTCATGTTGGAGTAGGAGGCAGGACTTTAGTCCTGCAAAGAATCGGGACTTTCAGTCCCCTAAAAACCTCTGTACTTTCAGTACAGAGTGGTTCAGTTTCTCAAACTATTGCCCCATATAGTTTAGAAGTTGGTTGTCACCCTTTGAGGCAGCAAACCATTGAGCAAACCCCTCTATGGTGCCAGCAAGCCCAGTTGATTCAAAGCGTTCCTGGTGTGGGAGACGTTTTATCATCGACGCTGTTGGCGGAGTTACCCGAGTTGGGACACTTAGATACAAAGCAAATCGCGGCTCTAGTCGGCCTCGCACCACTCAATCGCGATAGTGGGCAATTCCGGGGTCGGCGAATGATTTGGGGCGGTCGAGCACGGGTGAGAACGGCTCTTTACATGCCGACACTGGTCGCCACACGGCATAATCCGGTTATCAAAGCGTTCTATGACCGCTTACTGGCACAAGGCAAACAGAAGAAAGTAGCTTTAACCGCTTGCATGCGAAAACTCTTGGTCATCTTGAATGCGATCCTCAAAACTGGACAACCTTGGCAACCTTGGCAACCTCAACGGCAAGGGGGACTTGACAGCTAAGACAATCGCTTTTTAAGGGGGATTTAGGGGGATCTAGCCGTCGTTGGACATCATTATCATTAGCTATTGATGTGAACACGGTAGCCTTCAGAGGAAGCATAGGACGTTAAGCAGTGTGCAGCCGTTTGCGCTTCCCATTGCTGGGTGCATTGGACTTTTTAGCCCGAGACGGACGAGCTTTAGGCGGTGTTTGCCCTTGGCTACTGCGACGTTGCTTCGATCGTCGATTGTTCGACGGTGGCGCTTCCCCATGCCGAGACGAGGCAGTCGGCTCATATCCTAAAACAATATCTCTTTCGAGTTTGCGCTTCAGCAACTTTTCGATATCTTTCAGCAACGGCTCTTCATCCTTGGACATGAGCGATATGGCCCGTCCTTCATTGCCCGCGCGTCCCGTCCGACCTATGCGATGCACATAGTCTTCAGGTACATTAGGCAGTTCAAAGTTCACCACATAGGGAAGTTGGTCAATATCTAACCCGCGGGAGGCCACATCCGTTGCAACGAGAACTCGTACATTCCCTTCCTTAAAGTTTTTCAGTGCGCGGGTACGAGCAGCCTGACTTTTGTTGCCATGAATCGCTGCCGTTTTCAGCCCATCTTTCGCTAATTGCTCAGCCAGGCGATTGGCTCCATGCTTGGTGCGGGTAAAGACCAGCACTTGCCTCCAATTATTGAATCCAATGAGATAAGATAACAATTCTCGCTTGCGATCGCGATCCACAGGGTGCACCATCTGCTCGACTTGCTCAGCAGCGGTGTTACGAGGCGCAACTTCAATCTGAACGGGGGTATTGAGCAGCGTGCTCGCTAGTTTCCGGATGGCTGGCGAGAAGGTCGCAGAGAACATTAGGGTTTGCCGAGAATCAGGCAGTTTCGCCAAAACCTTGCGAATGTCATGGATGAACCCCATGTCTAGCATGCGATCGCACTCATCCAACACCAGAATCTCGATTTGGGAGAGATCAACTGTCCTTTGTCCCATGTGGTCAAGCAAACGACCAGGAGTTGCCACCACAATATCAACACCACGCTTCAAAGCCTGAATTTGGGGGACAATGCCGACACCGCCATAAACTGCCACCGACTTGAACGGTAGGTATTTGCCATAGGTTTTAACACTATCGCTGACTTGGACGGCCAATTCTCGTGTCGGGGTAAGGATAAGCGTGCGCGGGGTACGAAATCCTTGGCTAGGGTGAGTCGTGCTCAGGCGCTGCAGGAGCGGCAGTGTAAAACCCGCTGTTTTACCTGTTCCTGTTTGAGCACTCGCAAAAATATCTTGCCCTTGCAAAATTGGAGGAATCGCCTGTTGCTGAATTGGGGTTGCTTCGGTATATCCCTCATCGCTCACAGCACGCAACAGTTCGGTCGATAGACCGAGGGTATCAAATTTCATGGATTAGATTGCTCCTAAATGTGCCCCTACCCAAATGAAATGCTGGGACCAGTCTTAAGAGCAGTACGTTTTTGTTTTTGTTGGATGGCTTGAATCAACAAGGTCCAATGATGCAACACCTGACCGGAACTACGTTGCAGTCATTAAAACTAACATACAGATTAAAAGTTGGCAATAAGATTTTCCAATAGCAGTTGCCGAGTTGCTTGACGCGTAAGAGGTTTAGACCGCTCTTGGAGGATTGGGAATGAGTGGCGATCGCACAGACCTTTGCCAAGTCATGTCATTTTCCCAGCAGACCATTCAAGAGACTTCGAGTCCCGCCCACATGCTCTTCCATGATCGTCTTCGCTCGATCAATATCACCGTTTCTAATCGCATCCACGAGTTGCTGATGCTGCTCTGTTGAATGCGTGCAAGCCGCTTGGCTATGGGGAATCACCGCCATCAAATCTGAGAGTTCAGCATGAATATCCGCCATAATGGTGATGAGTCGATTGGACTGGGTGGCTCTCGCAAGAAGCAGATGAAACTGAGTATCTAAGCGACGATAGTCACTGAAATTTGCTTCAGCCCCTCGCATCTGATCAACCAGGTTTTGCAGCTCTTGCTGTTGATGGGGGAGCGATCGCCCAGCCGCTAAGCCGACGATTCCAGTTTCGACAATGGTGCGATAGTCCAAAATTTCTTGAATCGACACTCCATCAGCATCCAGCCGTTTCTGTAAGTCGAGAACGCTGGGTGGCGCAAAGGTTTCGGATACGAATGTGCCGCCGGTTCTGCCTCGCCGCACAACAAGAATTCCTTGCACCAGCAGGACTCGAATTGCTTCTCGCAAGGTACTGCGACTGACGCCCATCAGATCTGCCATCTCGGGTTCGGAAGGAAGTTGTTCACCCGGTTGATACAGCCCCATTTTGATGGCAGAACTCAACCGTTCAACCGTTACTTCAAAGACATTGACGCCTGCTTTTGCGCCTCTAATGTTTGATCCTCGAAACAGTGCTTCCACCATACTCAAGGGGGGTTCAGCATTGTGCTCTAAATTCTCGGTCGTACGAACCACACATCCTCCCAGAAAAGCTTCAAGCAAGAACTCAGTAGGGGTCACAATTAACGATAAAACCCATAAAACTCTGCGCCGCCCCCTGCGCG
>JBCCWF010000651.1:0-3199 GCA_039194035.1 Cyanobacteria bacterium P01_E01_bin.6
CCAGGTGGCCGCTAAAGTTGCCAGTCATACCCTGCGAATCGTCTTGCGTCAATCCTTCGCTATTGATGTGCTTACCTTTGAGCAGCAATCTGTTCGAAACAAATTTACACTCACATAAGGCGTATAGTAGAATAACGAGGGTGTTAAAACGCTATAGCCTATCATTATCAGGCTTTACACCCTTTTCTTCTTCCTTATGTCAGTGACATTGAACTTAGTACTCGTAATTCTTCATATAATTAAAAACCCTGAAGTGAATACACTTCAGGGTTTTTAAATTTTAAGCGGGTGGCGGGAATCGAACCCGCATAATCAGCTTGGAAGGCTGAGGTTTTACCACTAAACTACACCCGCACATATCACTACGGGAAAGACCCGCTACTCGTGCAGTTTCGTAACGATAGCACAAAAAAAATCGACTTTACAACCATGATCGCCAGCTTGTAAAACAGATGTTGTTTAATTTCTACCCACATTGACTATGGAGTCTGAGCGAATAGAAGAACCTTGAAAAAGCTGTCACGGCAGAGGTTACGAGCGAGGTTTACCCCCTGAAGTCACCCAGGTGATTGGCAAGGAAAACACCCAACGATTAGAAAGCATCCATGGGATTGTTCGGCAGCAGACGGGACGGTGGCACCGACGTCAAAACAAATTTGGCAAGCTTTGGCAGCAGACAAAAGTAACAACTCGGTTGGTGATGAATTACTTTAACTGGATATGGCAACACTCTCGATCCAACAATACAGCAGTTCAAAGAGCTGGTTTGGCTTCACAGTCTTGGATCTGGGATGATATTGCAACCTACTCCACGTTTCTCTGAATCACGACCGAATATGAGTCGATGTAGCACAGCACAGCCTGCCTTATCCAACGTCATGCCAAGAAGCACAAGCTACGTTACGAGAGTCATCTTAGTGGTGTTCTAGAAACGGATAGCAATGCAGCATTGAATAAACCTGATGTGTATCTGAAGAAAATCCAATACTTCGGACATGGTCGGATTCTCCTATTTGGACAACCGCTCTATGCTGACCTCTGTAACTGAGATGCCTTATGCCATACATCGGTCAAATGTTATTTCAAAATGTGTCAATCTATTCTCCGATTTGAACGACAACATCTCCGATAGCAGCAATCAGTAATTGATGTGAAACCGTTCTAAAATAAGCGGTATAGCTAAGATGTTACACGATGAAATTTGTTCATTTACAAACATTAAGTTCTTCAAGGATATTCAAGTTTTTTGTAGTTTTCTATACTAGAGTTAAGAGTAATGTTTTCTGTGTTGTGGAGTGTTGTAGCTGAGGCGTGAAGGTACAAGGGATGAATGCGTTGCTGTGGTTGCAACTTTTCGTTAGCATTCGTTTCAATGTTCTGGCTTCAGAGTACATGTGCTCTATGGCTTCCGTCGTCAAGAGGCATCGATTAGCGTGACTCGGCATCAAACTCTCCACGAAATGAGGCGATATGATCCAGATGCGATCGCCCGTTACTATCGCATTCGTCCTATCCAGGTGATTCTTCGAGCGTTCCTGATCATTTGGTCATTTACGGGGTTTATTGTCGGATTACAGCTCGATCGATGGCTAAAAGCATCCGACCAACAGTTTCTCAAGCGCGCCGCGCAGCTCCGAAAGATTCTCACCCATCTTGGGCCGACTTACATCAAAGTTGGGCAGGCATTATCAACTCGTGCCGATTTGATTCGGAAAGACTTTTTGGAAGAACTGACAACGCTGCAAGATCAGCTTCCTCCTTTTCCAACCCCCCTCGCGTTTTCAATCATTGAAGACGAACTCGACCGAGCCGTTGATGAGGTATTCAGTGAGATTTCTCCTGTTCCTGTCGCAGCAGCGAGCTTAGGGCAGGTCTACAAGGCCAAACTTTATAGTGGCGATACCGTTGCGGTAAAAGTTCAACGCCCTAACTTATTACCCAAGCTCACGCTAGACCTCTATCTTCTTCGATGGGCTGCTGGGTGGATTGCTCCGTTTTTACCACTTAATCTAGGGCACGAACTCACGCTGATTGTGGATGAGTTTGGCATCAAACTCTTTGAAGAAATCGACTACCTTCATGAGGGGCGGAATGCAGAGCGCTTTGCTGCAAACTTCCAAAATAGTCCTCAAGTGAAGGTGCCATCGATCTACTGGCGGTTTAGTAGCCAACATGTCCTCACTCTCGAATGGATTGATGGCTGCAAGCTAACAGATATTCAGCGCATCAAGCAGGCCGGGTTAGATTCAGATCAGCTGATTGAAATTGGCGTGACGTCCGGGCTTCAACAGTTATTGGAGTTTGGCTTCTTTCATGCTGATCCCCATCCAGGTAATCTTTTTGCCATGCCAGATGGCCGCATGGCTTACATCGACTTTGGCATGATGGATCAGCTCAGCCAAGACACAAAGGGGTATTTGGTGGATTCCGTCGTCCACCTTATTAATAAGGAATATGATCGCCTTGCTCAGGACTTTGTCAATCTGGGTTTTTTGACAGCAGACACAGATATCACCCCGATCATTCCAGCCCTTGAAGCTGTGTTTGATAAAGCCGTTGGCGAAAGTGTTGGAGACTTTAACTTCAAAACCATCACCGATGATTTTTCTGAGCTTGTATATGAGTACCCGTTTCGGGTTCCGGCCAAGTTTGCGCTGATTATCCGTTCGTTGGTGACTCAAGAAGGATTGGCATTGAGTATTAATCCAGCGTTTAAGATTGTTGAAGTTGCGTATCCATATGTGGCACGGCGATTGCTAACAGAAGAAACACCAGAATTTCGTCGCCGACTGATTGACATCTTGTTCAAAGACGGGAAATTTCAGTGGCATCGCTTGGAAAATTTGATTGCGATCGCCCAAACTCGCGAGAACTTAGATTTGTTGCCCGCAGCTCAGCTTGGTTTGCAATATTTGATGTCAGACGAAGGACAGTTTCTCCGGCTCCAGATTATTAATGCGCTCACGGAAGATGACTACCTTCACACAGAAGAAGTGGGGCGTATCTGGAATTTGCTTAAGGGTGAACTCCAACCAGGACGGATTATTAGTGCCGCTTGGGGCGCATTTACAGAGTTCTCGGTGGAGCGTGCCTCATCCTTGCTGCCTACGGTTGCTGGTTTTGTTGACGCAGAATCATCCAAAAATGCTAGTTAACGCTCGACGTAAGGGACTTGCTAGAAAATAAAGTACCAATAGAG
>JBCCWF010000652.1:0-3180 GCA_039194035.1 Cyanobacteria bacterium P01_E01_bin.6
CCGGTCGCGCCAGGCCGACCGCCACCAACAACCCTTCGGGGGTGCGGCCCCTGACGAGCGTGATGCACGCGCTCCTTCCGCTACTACCGACAGGCGCTGATATCGCTCTGTCGAAGACGGGATATCTTTCAGCTTACAGATGCAAATACTTCTATACTCTAGCTTTCGGTTCCTACAGCACCCGATTATTTAGCCTGTCGATCCTGAGAAATTGTACTAGAGATTCTTAGGACAGAAGATTCCATCCTTAAGAATCTCTAATCGTTCATTATTGACGAGGCTTTGCCTTATTTACTTTAAGGTCTCGCCCCATCCAAAAAGCGCCATCTAATGCTTCAATAGCAGCAGCTTCTTCCGAATCTTGCTCCATCTCAACAAAAGCAAATCCACGCATACGACCTGTTTCTCGATCTGTGGGAAGCTTTATGTTTTTTATCGACCCATATTCTTTAAAGACAGATCCCAGATCTTCAGCAGTAGCCTCAAATGATAAGTTGCCGACATATACTGTCATACATCATCTCCATAATTTCTAGAATGAGAAGAACAAAAATTCGGAGAGATATCTACTTGCTTGAAAAACGAAGTAGTCGTAATTTTCATCAATTAAATTCTGCAACCGTTTTCCAATTCTTTCATTACCCTAGCATGCAATCCAATCACTGTACACTAAAGATGATTTCTTCACTTTAAATTGACAATTCTGCTCTTACTGATAAGCATTCAAATGATATTCAAATCTTAACTACGATGAACTTGATAATTCTTAAGCGATAAAGTATACATTGCTTCCATCTTGAGTTACACGTAAAAAGGATTTTGCTTCAAAACGGAGTAAGGTTACCAGGTGGTCACCTCTCAATAAGATAGCTTCAACTGATGCCTGATTGAGGTTGTCGAGAGAATGATGATAATGATATTTTGCTTCCTCATCGCTAAGTCGAGCCGATCGCTGAAGTCAAAAAACGATCTTCTTGCTTTGAGTTGGCATGTAAGCCGACCGTTCCCTTCATTCACCTTGAGCCTCTCTAGCCCACTTGTGGCCGAACGAATGTAAAGGAGCCGCCATCTAAATGTGGAGTCGTGAAAGTTTTTGTTTTGATTTGTGCACTATATGTGGTGTCAGCTCCTTCAGGTCGCCCATTATGTCTACTCCCTCAATGTATCTGGGCAAGACGTTTGCCCATCGCGACACCCCCCATCATCAATGGCTAGTAATGGGGGCAATCGTTCGGAATCAGCAAGATAGTCTTTTGATTGTTGACACCAGCAATTCTCGCAATTCCGCATTCATGCCATACAGATTGTTCGTCGATGCTCTCGATGCTGGCTTGTTTACTGAATTGAAATGAAAGAGTTGAAGGCAGTAAAGTCGGTAGTGTCGAAAAATTGCTCATTCTCTGTGTATATAGACTTATGCCTGCTCTGAAAGATGTCTGACTTAGAGATGTCTGAACACTGAGAGCTTTCCCTGGAAAGCATTTGATCGATATGAGTTCTCTAGTATTTTCTCCGATTTCCTATATACGCTTGCCAGCATTGAAAGCTAACTGATTGCATAGAGCAGAGTTGACAAACCTTACATAACACTCCACTCGAAAATGTAAATGGGGATGCCAAACTCTGTCAATCTCCTGCAGAATTCGGTTGTTCTCCGTGCATTATCATCTTCTACTTTGCTGTATTCCTCGATGGCTTTTAGATCTGCCTCAAGAGACTGAAGTCGGCGATACGATGCATCAATGCAATTTCGATTCCGCAAGATGTTCTCTAGAAAGCGTTCTGCTTCACGATCATTCGGGAGCACACGAATATCAACAGCATGCTTTAGCACAGTATCCACAAAACACCTATAAAGAAAAAGCAACGATTGTGCCTGAGAAACACTAATACCAGCTCATATTATTACCTCAATCTCACGCGGAATCATCAATTTTTTCCTTAAGAGATATGCCGCTTTTCTTGACTGTTTTTTCGTGGTCTAGAGAGAGTGGATTTGCACGCTGAGCCCGCGATCGCTATGAAAAGACAACTGGATGTGAAGTGGACCCAAGATGCTGGACGACCTTTTCCCATCTACCCATCTAGTGTTTTTTCAGGCTTAGTTTTAGGAATGATATCCCTTCGTAAGTCCTTTTCAGTAAGCCTTTCAGGCTTATCTACCTCTCTTCCAACTGTTGACAAAGCTTTACTTGCAGTTTGCTCTCATCCCTCTGCTTAGTAGACGCCAATCTACATTGCAATACGTTTTCGAACGTAACGAAACATTCCATTGTTCGTGGAGCTGTTTTGGGGATGTGGATCAACAATCTCAACATCTGAAATCAACTTGCTTTTGCCCGCCAAATATGACCTTGAGTTGGATTCGAGGCAAAACGCACTTGACGGAATAACAATATATCCGATGTATTAGTCCGTTATGATACTTACTTCAAGGTCATTCCCACTCTCTGAGGGGTTGTACTAAATCTAAAGATTTTATTAAATGTAGTGTCCTTCCACAGCTAACGAAATGGATGTTCCATGTATTCGCCACTTTTGGTCGTTAGTCGAGGAAACACCTGCTCAAGTTCTCTTGCGTCAAGAAAATGAGACTCTGACCTTGTCACTCCTCGGTCGTCTTTGCGCTCAACGATTTTATTCACCTCACGAAATCCAGCAAATTGACTCTTACATCCGCTCAAGACTTCCATTGATCCGCGATCTGGCTTCTCGACGCCATCGGTCTATGGTGACATAGCCAGCATGTTTGCAATACAAAGACGAATGCTATGGCAATCCGCTGTAAGGCTGGAGTATGGAGACAGTTCAAAACCTTGATGGGTAAGGATAAATGTTTAGGGTCCTCTCCATGGCGGATTGCCGATCGCTACAGTGCTCGGAAGAGCCCAGTGCTCTATTGGGAAGTTCCAGAGACTACGAAATTCAAGGAACGTCTTTCAAGTGGCTTCTTCAAGCTAACTGAAGCTCAGCAAAACTCAGCACTGTCATTTTTGGCGCTGGACAGAAGTTGCTTTAAGGCTTGCAACTGGGGAGCAAAGCTTGTGGTTGTATGCAATGTCCTATTGGGCAAGGTTTTTGGCCAGCGATCTCTGATTAGAGGCGGGGAGGCGCAGCGCTCATCTCTTCCATCGCACTCTGGGCAAGAGGATGTTCTGGGTTGGATTGTAGGACGGTTTC
>JBCCWF010000653.1:0-3174 GCA_039194035.1 Cyanobacteria bacterium P01_E01_bin.6
CGAACCTGCCTAGCGCGAATTATGAGTTCGCTGCCTCAACCGCTCGGCCAACCCTGGTCTTTATAAAATGCTTGCACAGCATAATAGGCCAATATTTTATCCTGGAATGCAAGGTTTCAACCAGAATGATTCATTAAATGGAGTGATCGTGGTGGATTTAAGTATCGAGTGCTAAGCTTCATGCAATATATGGAGCTTTCACCGAGTCGAGAATAAGAAAAATATAGCCCATGCTGTCACTTTATTTTGTTCTCACCCAACGCCTCAACAGGCAGAAGGCGATCACTCTTTAATATGGTTTAAGTACTTGGACGTAATGAAAACCAAAATCCCAAATCCTGTGCCGCCCGCTGCGCAGCGGGCGGCACAGGATTTGAAAGGATTCGTTTAATTATGGCGATTTACTTATCACTCATGCTCTTAAATCAAGCACGGATTGAGAGCTGCACATGAGCCAGCATTCAGACGTTATGCTGAATTTAGCAAACATCATTCGGTGCTGTGCCTCAGGTGTCATCAGTGGCTTTTAACGTGGATAAATGCTGAAGAATGAAACTTGACCCGGCCGTTAGTTTATTAATGCTGTTGTTCACGATTATGGTTGGGGCCACATCGGTGAGCACATTTTGGGGGTATGCACTGGGACGCCAAGCCTTGAGTGGCATCACTCAGCCTGACATTCGACGCACAGGCGCAACCAATGAAGACTCAGACGATCAACCGGACGCGATACACGGTCAGACTGTCCTAAAGTCAGAAAGTGAAATCTTAGCTCAAGTGACTGTACGGATGAATGGAACGCCAGGAAGCGGGCCATTGCCTGATGCTCAAGCAGCACCAGTTGCAGACGCTGATGCAGCGGAATCACCCATCCAAAACGCATCTGATGATTCCGCAGCAACACGAGCAAGCAACAATTCAGATGTGTCGCTAGTCACTTACCAACAAAGTCTTCCACTATCAACTGAAAATAACCAAGTCATCTTGGCAGTTCATTCAGTTCAGCGGCAGCGCAACACGGTGCAGGTCAGCCTTAGCTTACAGAATGTTGGCGATCGCCCGGTTGAGTTTCTGTATAGTCTGATGGATGTGTTAGATGAAGACGATCAGTCACTGAGCGTCAGCACAGATGGGCTGCCCCAGGAAATTCCTCCAACGGGCGAAACCTTTCAAGGATCAGTGACCATTCCTAGCATATTACTTGGAACATCAGGAACATTCTCGCTGCGATTGACCGACTACCCTAATCAGCAAGTTGAATTGCAAATCAATGACATCCCAATTACACAGTAGTGCTGTAGACATCATATTTTGTCCTGCATTGAGTGCTATTCATTGAATAGTGGCAGAGGATTATAATGCGATTCAATCGCTTCTTGCGTCAATCACCATATATAGCCTCGACAATGTATCCCCGACATTCAAATCTGCTGCGCTTGAATAGCCTTGACGTATGGTTTACGGCTGTTGTGCAGGGTTCATTTTACCTTTTAGCTGTCCCAACATACTGATGTCACTACCCCATTCATCAGATGTCTTTTTGCGTCTATCATCAGTAGTCCTGCTGATAGCTATCAATGCATTTTTTGTTGCCGCTGAATTCTCCATTGTCTCAGTGAGGCGATCGCGCATCAATCACCTCGCATCTGAAGGCGATGAACAGGCCAAAACGGTGCAAACCCTCCAGCGTGGAATTGAGCGCCTACTATCCACCACTCAGTTCGGCATTACCCTATCCAGTCTAGCGTTGGGATGGATTGGAGAAGCCACCATAGCAAGGCCATTAGCCGAGTGGCTCATGAGCTTACCGCTATCTCGACCGTTGAGTTTAACCCTGTCTCACGCGATCGCAGTACCGATTGCCTTCTTTTTGATTGCATATCTTCAGATTGTGCTAGGAGAGCTGTGCCCTAAATCGGTCGCTCTCATCTATGCAGAACAACTCGCTCGATGGCTTGGGACGCCAAGTTTGGCGATCGCACGGTTCTTCCACCCCTTTATTTGGGTGCTGAATCAATCAACACGACTGCTGCTGAGATTAGGAAACGTACAATATCAACACAATGCCACCTATGATCAGCTAACACCCGAAGAACTCCAGCTCATCATCAGCACCTCAACCGAATCTCCTGGACTGGAAGCCGATGAACGCGAATTGTTGACCAATGTGTTTGAATTCGGCGATGTGACGGCAGGTGAGGTTATGGTTCCACGAACCAGTATTGTTGCTCTCTCATCTGAAGCAACCGTCAGACAGCTTCTTCAAGAAATGAGCCACACGGAACACTCTCGCTACCCAGTGCTGGGAGACTCTCTTGATGACATCCGTGGCATCATTAGCTTCAAATCACTTGCCGCCCCACTGGAAAAAGGTGAGCTTGATCTTGATAGCCCAATTTCACCCTGGCTCAACCCAGCTAAATTTGTGAGCGAGCACGTATTGTTAAGTGAGTTGCTTCATCTTATGCAGCGTTCTGCACAACCCATTGTGATCGTCTTGGATGAATTTGGTGGAACAGCTGGGCTAGTAGTCCTGCAAGATATTGCAGCTGAGATTATCGGAGAGGCTCATGAACTAAATGATGACGATATTATCTCTATTCAGACTCTTGATGATCAAACCGCATTGGTCCAAGCACAGGTCAATATTGAAGATGTAAATGAAGAACTCAATTACAACATCCCCATCTCCGACGATTATCAAACGCTCGGAGGATTTTTAATTGACCAGCTCCAGAAAATTCCTAAACCAGGAGATATGCTTGTTTTTGGCGATCTTGAAATGACCGTGATTTCTGCGGAAAACACTCGACTCCATCAGATTCAAGTCCGGCATATTGACAACCTATCGACAATGGTTGGAGAAAACCAAGAAGATGGGGCATCTACCCATCAATCCATCCAAAACCCATACTCTACACAACAATCCCCATCAGATCGAGCAGATCACGATGACAATCAGGATGGGCATCGCTCCTCAGAGCCGTTATTCAGCGAAGACCCCATCCAACATCTGCCTCAAACATTGGACTAAAACGTCACGTTCTCAGTATCTTAATAGTGATAAGTAAGTAGCTTGGCGTTATTAAACTAAAAACTCAAAAACCTGGGGAGCGTCCCGGAGGGGCGCTCCCCAGGTTTTTAAAGTGAGTTTATTGATGTCTATCTACTGAG
>JBCCWF010000654.1:0-3166 GCA_039194035.1 Cyanobacteria bacterium P01_E01_bin.6
TGGAAAATTTACAGAAGAATGAGGATTTGGGGCGCGCGCCCCAAATCCTCATTCCCTCGTTATTTTTTGCGACGTTTGCCAGGTCATGTGAGACACGTAATTTGGGCTTTCAAACAGGAAATGATAATAAATCCTCATTACCCTCGGCATCATTCAAAACCATTTTCTAAAGCCTGTGCTGCTTGTTCAGCGAGTGGCACAGGCTTTAGAGAGTTTCTGTTTAATGGTGTTTACCTACTGAATACAGTCCGAAATTGAGCGAATGTTGGCATGATTGTGTGTTGCTTACGCTGCGCTCACGGCGTAACTACCGGGCACCGTCTGTGCGGTAATGCTAATGCGATTCCAGGCATTAATCACCACAATCGCCATGAGGAGTTGGGTAATTTGCTGAGGGCTAAAGTAGCGGCTGACATCTCCATATACTATGTCTGAAACTCCATGCTCCCCTAGTCGTGTCACCTCTTCCGTTAGAGCCAATACCGACCGCTCTTGGGGGGTGAAAAACGGAGTTTCTGCCCAGGCATTAAGGGCATACAGTCGTTGTTCCGTTTCCCCTGAGTGTCTAGCATCTTTTGTGTGCATATCGATGCAAAAAGCACAGCGGTTCAGTTGAGAAGCCCGAATCTTAATGAGTTCGAGCAGGGTGCTGTCGATCCCGCTGTTGCGGACATAGTTTTCTAATCCCATCATTGCTTTCAATGCGGCGGGTTCAACCTTGGCATAGTCAAGTCTTGCCATCATGGTTCCTTGTCTCCTGTTCAGGTGTTCATTAAAGGAGACGAAGTAGGAACGTCAAATGTGACATCCTGTTGGTATTACTATAGCGCTCCGCGCTTAAATTGAACCAATATTTTTGTGGAAAGCCGCGCTCCGCGCGACTTTCCACAAAAATATATGTCCTACCCTACGTGCGGGCTGCTATAGGAGTTCAGGCACGATTAGCGTCATCCTTCATAGCTGTTGTCAATACCTGGACGTATCGTTCCACACAGCGAGGGTCAACCCTGGAGAATAGATGTTGAGAAACAAGGTAGTTCGACCTGGGAGCGAGCAGATGCCAGCGAATTCTGCACCGTTGAGAGCATTGCGGGCAAAGGGATACAGCTGTCCCTCAGGAGTCAACCCAACCATAAACTGCTCTCCGGCTCCGTCTTCACACAGCAGCAAATCGCCCCACGGAGCCATGATGATATTGTCGGGATAGTCGAGGACGCGGGGATTGTTGGGCTGTACCAGTAACTCCAGAATGCCGCCCGTATATTCTGACGCTGCGGCATTTGAGTCTGTGACATCGGGCGTATATTTCCAAACCTGTCCGTTGGGAATGTCGCCTCCATTCGTGCAAGTAAAATAAAAATGACCGTCGCTGTAGCAAATGCCTTCTCCCCGTGAAAATAGAGCCGCTCCTTTCTGCTGACCTTCATAGCGCACGGTGTCGTCGGCTGGATCGACCTCTTCAATGGGAACCCACTCCACTGAGACGGGTTGATTCACTGGAAATCTTCGGTGAGTGACCGTCTGTGGGGCATCGCTGATCATCAATGCTTCTAGCCTGCCCCCCGCCCCAAGCTGACCGGGTTCATTGGGGATGAAGCGGTAGAACAACCCATCATTTTGATCTTCGGTTTGATAAACGATGCCTGTCCGAGGGTCAACGGCGATCGCCTCATGACGAAAGCGTCCCATGGCGACCAGCGGTTCTGGATGGATGGCAGCAGTGGCATCTGCCGGAACCTCGAAGTTGTACCCGTGGGCTTTGTCCACGTTCTCAGGATTGCCGACTCGATTCAGGGCTGGAGTTGTGGTGATTTCTTCGCAGCTAATCCAAGACTGCCAGGGTGTTGTGCCGCCTGCACAGTTGCGGGAGGTACCTGCGAGAGAGGTGAACTGCTGCACAACGGTGTGATCTGGAGCGACCAGCAGAGTCGTTGTGCCGCCTTTGCATCGGGCGTCATAGACAGACGCTTCGTCAGCGGTGAGACTGAGCCGATCACCGGGCAATAGTTCATGGTTGCGGATGAGAATGACGTGATCGTCTGGTGCTTGAAAGGCTCCCATGCCATCAAATGCACCGGGGACACGGTGACCATCATCCATGCGTTGTCCCGCCTGGGAAATGATTCGATAGCGAAACCCGTCTGGCAAATCCAAAATCCCGTCTGGATCGGGACGCAATGGCCCAAAACCAGCAGTGGATTGGCTCGTTTGAGCACCCGAGCGTAGCGATCGCAAACAGCTCTCCAGCAGCACTGCCGAAGCCGCACCACTCGTTATCGCAATCATCTGACGGCGAGAAATAGCCATTCCCTCTCCTCTTTAAACCACTGGGTCATCTTGTTATGTTACGAACTTACAAGCTGACATCCTTAGGCATCCTAGCCCAGCCCTTTCAAGGTGAGTTTAATAGTAGACTTTTCGACCTAAAATGATGCCAATCATTTCGAAGTTTAGTCATGCTTATTTCTGGCGATCGCCCCTCCTCAATATCGTGCCCCTGTGGAAGCCAAAATTTATTAACTCAGTGCTGTGGCATTTATCTGCAGGGAAAGCTACCTGCCCCCACCGCCGAAAAACTCATGCGATCGCGCTACTCTGCCTACTGCCTCAAAAATATTGATTACCTACTCAATACCGAACATCTCAGTCGCCGTGAGCCTAATAGCCGTAAACGGATCACGGCGACTGCCAACCATTTGAAATGGCTGGGGTTAACCGTACTCGCAACCGAAGCAGGGCAACCTTCAGATGAAACAGGTGTTGTTGAGTTTGTCGCGGTGTACCAAGAAGGAAAAAATGTGGCCCAACTCCGCGAGCGATCGCGCTTTATCAAAGAACAAGGTAAATGGTTTTACACTGATGGGGATATGTTACCGCCGATCCAACCGAAAAAGAATGAACCCTGTTGGTGTCATAGCGGTAAAAAATTTAAACAGTGCCACGGCAAAAAACGCTAAATGCTCTAATAAAAGTGGCGATCGCCCTCTCTCAATGCCTAGATACAGAGCGATCGCCCATCATCACGACATAGTTGAAACTAGAGACACGACTTGGCAAAGTTCTCGAAGTTTTTTTGTTTTAAGAAGAAAAAAGAGACTTAGGCAGGCATCATGACCTCCACAACTTGTTCAACAGATTGCCCTTGGGCAAAGAGCGAGTGACACAA
>JBCCWF010000655.1:0-3166 GCA_039194035.1 Cyanobacteria bacterium P01_E01_bin.6
GGAGCCAGGTGCTCATATTTCTTTTTGATAATTGCTTCTGTTGCTCCACTCAGCATACTCATCCCTGCAAGCTCTTACTCTTTTCAGGATAGAGTCAGAATCAAAAAATGTTCAAGTTATTTTTGCATGCTCCCTTAGTTCGTTGACCTAGGAATGACAACTAAAAAACCCCGAAATATTTTTTCATTCCTATTCCCTAGACGAGCATTTTTTCTAACGCAGTGATATTCAGAATGGACAATTTGTCGCGATCGCGCACAATCAGATCTTTCTTCTCTAGTTTACTGAGCACCCGAGTCACTGTTTCACGAGCTAATCCACTGAGGCTACTCAGTTCTCGATGCGGTAGGTTAGGAATCTCGATTCCTTGTTCACCGGGTTTGCCCTGGCCATCCGCAAGAAACAGCAGAATATCGACGACTCTTGATGTGCTGTCAGACTCACGCAGCCGGAGACGGCGATTCACTTGTCTCAGTCGACGAGCCATCAGTTGCGCAAGGTGGATCCCGGCTAAGGGCTCCGACTGAATCAATTGAACAAAATCGTTGGACGGTAGGTTACTGATGATTGTTGGAGCCAGGGTGATGACATCTGTTGATCGAGGAACCTCATCCAGTGGAGCCATTTCCCCAAACAGCTCACCCTTGCCGAGGATATTGAGGGTTACCTCTTTTCCATCTAGGTTATAGGTACGGATTTTGACCCAGCCTTCCATGATGAAATAGACCGAATTTCCCCAATCATTCTCTAACAGAATGACCTGATTCATGGGGTGCCTTCGATTCACAGCATGAGCTGTAGCCTGTTCAACTGATGCCGCAGGTAACCCTTCAAAAAAAGGAGCATTGCGGATCACAACAGCATCACTTGATTCACGTGGGTTATAGCGGTCGTCCATGAAAAAACGAGATCCAAAAAATGAACGGAAAAATCAGAATGACTTCAAAGAAGTGCCCCAATCACATACACGTTCAACATGGACTTTTCCATGTGAACAGAATGATTTTTAAGACAATTAAACGGAGATGAAGTCGCTCGGCCTTATCTAGAATACTCCTTCAATCAGCAGAATGTAGAATATTGCCGTGCTTATAAGGAATAAACAATCTCTCAATAGGGTTCCCTAAGGTTCACGACACGAACATTATGCTGAAATGACATTGATGGGTAATGGGGTGTTTTTGTAGGAAGTTAGACAATAATCAACATCCTAGACAATAAGACTATCTCAGGAATACGGAAATATCCCAGTGTTTATTGCAATTCTTGTTACCAAGCAAAATGTTAAGGACTGTACCGTATGGCTTATCACGTAAGCCAGGAAAAGTTTGACGGGATTGTGGGGCACTCCGCAGACAACAAGCCGGACTTAAAATACAAGCCTGCTATATCAAGCAGCGGATGGGAGAATTCAGAATCATTCACCAAATTATGCCAAGGAGGACTAACTCACGATGAAAGAGCCACTGGAGTCTAATGAGACACAGTTTGCAGTTATTGAAGCTAACGCTGAACGTATCGGGGCGATCGCCCATGGCGGCTATCAAACGCTGGGTGAAAAAGGCACCGTTGTCATTCTTCGACAGCTCGATAATCCGTCGCCGATTCTTGAAGACTGGCAAATTAAATTTCGTCCAATGAGTCAAATTGAGGCGATATTGAGTGACTGGAAACAAGTCGGCCTACAGAACATGCTGATTCGATACAATCCTGATGTCTCCGTAGTGTGTACGTTCTTATATCCGAATGGAGCCCATACGAGCTATCACTTTTCTCCAGATCCATTTCCTCCTTCCCGTAGGAATGACAATAGCTCTTAGATTCTGTGCCAATAACGTGGTGATAATAACGTGGTGAGGACAAGCTGTAACGATAGTGGGTCTGTGATGAATTTGTGATGAATAGGTTGCCAGACGGAGACAACTGGCTCATCAAGCTGCCGTCCAATGTCATCATCACCAGATGTGCAAGCATGAATCAGAGCACCTTAACGAGCGCCGTACAGATTTCAAAATGCTGAGGACGTTGCCCTTATATAATTCAGTGGTGATGATTGCAATGTCCGGGCAATACCACGGTGCTGAGGCTACACTTTGTATCAACCCTGATGTAACATTTCATTTGCTAACGTGCCCGATCTCCCTATGGTTGAAATTCCTGACGATATTCCCGAAGCTAGACGAGCATCGGTGACGTCATCGACAATCAATGCCCCCTCAACAGCCAAACGGTCATCAACTCAGGTTTCGTCTGCGTGGTGGTTTGGCTTAGCGTTGATCGCCCTTGTCTCGGGATCACTGAGCGCATGGTATTTACAGGAAATGGAGATTATCTCTGTGGTGTCGCCCACGCCGTTGACGGCAAGAGCTGTTCTAGAAGACGCCTTTGCAAACACCAACATTCCGGCGTTTTCTCAGAGACGGTCTCTCCTAGGCCATCGTCAATACGAGGAAGCTCCCCCCGAATCACTCGTATCAATCGTGGCGGACGGTCGCATCAAGTTGAGAGATAGTGCAGCCCGTAGTTTTAGTGACATGGTCGCCGCAGCGCGGGCTGATGACGTGATTATCACGCCAGTCTCTGGGTTTCGCAGTATAGAGCAACAGCAATATTTGTTTTTTGGCATCAAGCGCGAATCAGGACAGCGGGCAGGAGAGCGTGCCACCGTGAGCGCTCCCCCAGGGTATAGCGAACATCACACGGGCTATGCCATCGATGTGATTGACGGACGGCAACCAGAATTTGAATTAGAAGAACAATTTGAGACCACAGAGGCGTTTGCCTGGCTCGAAGAAAATGCCTCCTTCTACAGTTTTGAGCTGTCCTTTGTCAGAGAGGAATCGGCTACGGTGAACTACGAGCCATGGCACTGGCGCTTTGTGGGCGATACCCACAGCCTCGAAACGTTTTATGGCACAGCCCCGCCTTCCACGACTAAGACTGATGAAGCAACGTCGGATTAAGCCATCGTCGGATTAAGCGATGAACATCTGGGTGACCCGACACGAAACAGTCATGAAGGGTGAGGATGACTCAGTAATACATTTTTATTATTGTTGATAGTGCGAGATTTAAGTAGCTTGGCGTTATTAAACTAAAAACGTAACTACTCAGGCTGAGGAAGCGGAGATTGAGGATTGCCAGAAAAAAGGTCAATCAGAGCACC
>JBCCWF010000656.1:0-3107 GCA_039194035.1 Cyanobacteria bacterium P01_E01_bin.6
CACGGCCACCCACCCTGTTTGTGGTCTTCTGATGGCAGCAATATTGCTAGCTAGTTGCTTTGCAGAGAGGAGCTTGCGCGATGCATCTGCCGATGTGCTTACACCTCTAAAAACTGGAGACATCGAAACAGCTCGCTCGCGACTGCGATTATATGTCGGGCGAGATACGGAACCATTAACCCAGGATGATATTTATCGTGCTGTTTTCGAAACGGTCACAGAAAACGCCACTGATGGGGTGATGGCTCCGCTTTTTTACGGCATTATTGGCGCACTGTTACCCATGGGAAGTGTTCCTCTAGCGATCGCCTACAAAGCTGCCAGCACGCTCGACTCAATGGTTGGCTACCGAACCTTGCCCTATCTACATTTAGGCTATTTCAGCGCCAAGTTAGAAGATATCCTCACATGGCTTCCCTGCAGACTCACGGTATTCACCATTGGATTACTATCCGGAAAACCCCGACAGGTCTGGACGATTTGCCGACGCGACGCACCCCAAGATCCAAGCCCTAATGCAGGTTGGAGTGAATGCGTATATGCTGCAACTCTGGATGTCCAGGTTGGAGGAACGAACACATACCGTGGCAAAGTGACGCAAAAGCCAAAACTCGGAAATCCCATCACCCCGATTACACCCGAAAAAGTAACCGATGCCTTGCGGATTACCCGACGGACAGCGTTGCTTTGGATAAGCATAGGCGTGCTGATGATCACAACACAATCGTTATTTGAGTGAGCTGTTCTCACCACGAATGTGCCGTCAAGACTTGGCAAAGTTTACGAAGACATGAGCACGCCTCAATCGCTTATGTCTTTGTCGTGGAATCAACGGAGAATATTACATGACTTGGCAAAATTTTATAGAGGAATGAGGATTTGGGGCGCGCAACGCGCGCCCCAAATCCTCATTGTTTTTGTTGCAATTTTGAGAAGTTTGCCGAGTCATCACTATTACCCAGCCATGAAGGGCGATCGCTAGTCAGGCCATCAATGCGTGCATGCCTGAAGAAATAGCGTGGAGCACTCGTGCATTCTCCTCCGTTGTACGAACTGCAATGCGAAAGTAGCGATCGCCCAACTCGGGGAAGCTCATACAGTCACGAATTAAAATGCGGTGATGCTCTAAAAGCCATCGTTGTAGTGCGATGACTGAGACATTGGCTCGAATCAACAGAAAATTCGCAGCTCCTGGAAATGGTTGCAATCCTGGAATCTCTACAAGTCCTTGAAATAATTGCAACCGGGCTTCTTCAAGCCACTGCCAGGTTTGTTCTTGAAAGTCCGTGTCTTGGAGAATGGCGATCGCAGCGGCTTCGGCTAGCGTATTCACGGGCCAGGGGTCTCGCCATTGTTGCCAGCAGTTGATGCGATCAGGATGGGCGATCGCATAGCCAATGCGCAGGCCTGGTAGGCTATAAAACTTCGTGAGCGATCGCACAATAATCAAGTTAGAAAATGCTGAAACTCTCTGAATCAGACTTTGCTGTTGGTGCGGACGCAAAAAATCCATAAACGCCTCATCGACAACAACACGCGCCATCTCTCCACAAAAAACCTCGATACTCGCGGCAGAAAATAATGCCCCGGTTGGATTGTGAGGATTATTCACAAGCAACGAATGACTCGCACCCAATACGTGTTGGATCGGTATGCCTTGGGAAAAATCAGATGTGTTCGAAGACGTTGCAGTTGAGCTAGCCAACGTTGAAAGCGGGTCATCTAAAACGGCCCCCAAGTCAACGCTTCCATCTGAAATAAGGTTGTTTACGTGAGATCTGCCATCTTTGGCAGACTCATATAGCGCATCTAAGGTCAATGAATGGGGAATAATGTCTGCGTCGAACGCTGTGAGCGCTCGCTCATAATCACCAAAAGCAGGGGTGATGAGATGAGACTGAGACCTCCCATCACCCCTGCAATCAGCAATGTCTCGCCCTATCCAGGTGAGAATCTCGGCTGCCCCATTGCCCGGAACAATCCACTCTGGATCAACATCGTGGAAATCGCCTAGAGCATCTCGCAGCAAGCGATAGCTTGGATCAGGGTAATGAATCAGGCGATTGAGATTATCCTGAATAGCGGCGATCGCCGATGCTGGAGGACCAAGCGGACTGATGCTAGCAGAGATATCCAAAATATCAAAAGGGGAACAGTTAGCAAGCTGAGCAGCCCACAACAAATTCCCCCCATGTCTGGGTTGTTTCGGACGATTGTCCTGATCCAGCACGTTATTTAGCGGCAACCTTTTCCTTGAATAGCTTGCCAGCAGAAAATGCTGGCACAACCGTTGCAGGAATGGTCATCGCCTCGCCAGTCTTAGGATTACGGCCTTCTCTCGCTTTACGTTCACGAGGTTCGAAGGACCCAAACCCAACTAGCGTCACTTTATCGTCCGAAGAAACAGCTTCCATGATCGCTTCCAAAGCAGCGGACAAAACAAGGTCAGCCTCCTTCTTTGTCACACTTGCTTTTTCTGCAATCTTATCTACTAATTCACCTTTATTCATCAGAATCTCCTTATTCTAGATACCGAGGATTAACAACATCAGCACGTGAGCAACAGAAACGAATGGGTCGAAGAACTATCTTCATTCCGAGGAAAACAGACAATACAATCTTCGGAAAATTATCAACTGAAAGACAGATAGACTCCAAAATTAGACCCAACGAAAAGCTTAGGAAGAAAGTATGATTAATCAGCCAAGCATGATCGGAAATTTAAATTTCGATGCCCCATTCTAATGGCTAACACACAATTTTGTACCGTTCAAGCTTCTATTTTGCACCGATTTCCAGAGTTTCTAAATATTTCTTCATTGATATTCTCTGCAAAGTTTATCATGCAGGAAATATCTGTCAATTAGCAAAAGTATTCTCTAAGTATTTTCATGAGAAAAATAAATTTATCTTATGCATTAATGTTGCTGTAAACATCAGAAAAAAGTTATCGGAGATGTTCTCAAATAAAATACTTAGTATTGAAGTTGGGCTTATCACTTAAACCAAAAAGAATTTGACGAGATTCTGGGGTGCGAAGCGCTCCAGAATCTCGTCTTAAAATACAAATCTGAATTTGTTTACACGACTTGGTAAAGTTTACAGAA
>JBCCWF010000657.1:0-3093 GCA_039194035.1 Cyanobacteria bacterium P01_E01_bin.6
AGCCCGCCGCCTCTCTATTGGTACTTTATTTTCTAGCACGTTCCTAAACAGTGAAAGATGGACTATTTAAGGATTGGCCTAGCTAGGATTCCACTCTGGCAACAAATCACTGTAAGCTGGAGTCTTGAATCAGCTTTGGCAGACTCGCAATTGGTTGTTGAGGAAATCGAATGAAGCGACGTAAGTTTTTTCAATATGCAGGTCTCAGTGCTCTTTCAACAGCACTCATCGGCACTTCAACCCTCGCACGATCTAGCCAGGCACAATCGACTGGCTCAGTAACAGTGCAGTGGTTAGGCCACACCTGTTTTCTTTTCTCTGGGGATGGGCGTCGCATTCTCGTCAATCCGTTTCGTACTCTGGGGTGTACCGCTGACTACCGGACACCGAATGTCGTTGCCAATCTTGTCATGATTAGCAGTCGATTACTGGATGAAGGCGTCGTTGAAGGATTGCCCGGAAACCCACGCATTCTCTCTGAGCCAGGGGTGTATGAGTTTAGCAACATGCAAGTCCAGGGTATTGCCACGCCCCATGATCTCAATCAAGGGCGTCGATTTGGCACAAACGTCGTATGGCGGTGGACTCAAGGAGGAGTCAACCTACTTCACTTAGGAGGAGCAGCGGCACCCATCATGCTAGAGGAGCAGATCCTCATTGGACGGCCTGATGTGGTGTTTATTCCAGTTGGGGGCGGCGTCAAAGCATATAATGCAGAACAAGCACGGCAAGCCATTGATGTGCTCAACCCAAAAATCATTGTCCCAACGCACTATCGTACGGCTGCTGCAGACCCAGACTCCTGTGATATTGCTGGACTAGAAGAATTTTTAGCCCTGATGGATGGCGTTCCAATTACCCGACGATCAACCGATTCCATCTCATTTAGTCGTGCCTCATTGCCAGAAACGGGGCAAAAAATTGAGGTTTTCAATTATCGATTTTAGGGCTTATAACGTCAGCTGGGGAGGTTTTAACTACGTTGTAGAGAAACATACAGGCTTAGAATACAAGCCGGTTTTAGCGTAGAAAAGTGCGGCTTTTGATAATAATGTGATGAGCATGTTTTTGAACCCATCACGAGCAGCCAACCAGCCGCTAAAAAGTGTTCCAGGTTAACAGCTGTTCTTATCATCAACCCTCGGTTTCCATCTGGAACAACACGAGGCTTCTGATCCGTGGTCAACAGTAGTGAAGCCGATCAAATCAGTCGAGATGACTCTATTCAACTCGGTTAATTATGTCTTTTGTGTTGATGTGGATCGACTGCACACGTCAATATAGGAGATAAGTACCTCGGCACAATTAAAGACCAAATTCATAACCCTGCGCCGCCCACGCAGCGGATGGCGCAGGGTTATGAATTTGGTTTTTAATTGTGCCCACCTACTTAGTGAACTTTCAGTGTGATTTCATGCAGCAAGAGCATCTTCAGCGTCGTCAACGGCTTATGGAAAAACTTGGGCAAGGCACTGCTATTTTGCGGAGTGCCCCCCATGCTGTCATGCATAATGACGTTGAATATAATTTTCGACAGGACAGTGACTTCTACTACATCACAGGATTTGATGAGACTGAAGCCGTCGCCGTATTAGCCCCTCATCATGAGGAGCATCAATATGTACTGTTTGTTCGTCCGAATGATCCAGAGAAAGAAACCTGGAGTGGCTATCGAACAGGAGTTGATGCTGCCAAAACAGCGTATGGAGCCGATGAGGTATACTCAATTGAGGAGTTGAATGAGAAGCTACCTCAGTACATTGAGAAAGCCGATCGAATTCATTATCGACTGGGTCGCGATCGCCCCTTCAACGAAACCATTCTGAAACACTGGCAGCGGCTTTTACGTACATATCCCAAGACGGGTACAGGACCTGTTGCAATTGAAGATATCAGCACCACACTCCACACCTTACGACAGATCAAAAGTCCGGCAGAAATCACGCTCATGAAGCAGGCTGCTGCGATTTCGGTCGAGGCTCACAACCGAGCAATGGCCTATGCTCAGCCAGGGCGATATGAATATGAAGTTCAGGCAGAACTAGAACACACGTTCCGTACTCATGGAGCGTTAGGGCCAGCCTACCCGTCAATTGTGGCGGCCGGGAAAAATGCCTGTGTGCTGCACTATGTCGAAAATACCAAGCAAATAGAAAATGGGGATCTCTTGCTCATTGATGCAGGATGTTCCTATGGGTATTACAACGCAGATATTACGCGCACCTTCCCAGTCAATGGACGCTTTACAGACGAGCAGCGAATTCTATACGAGATTGTTCTCGAAGCTCAGAAACAGGCGATCGCCTGTGCCCAACCCGGAAAAGCTTACGGTGACATTCACAACACGGCTGTCCGAGTGATTGTAGATGGTTTGATGGATTTGGGGCTTTTGCAGGGTGACCCTGAAGAAATTATCAAAGAAGAACATTACAAACCCTTTTACATGCACCGTACCGGGCATTGGCTGGGATTAGACGTGCATGATGTTGGGGTTTATCAGCATGGCGACGCTCCTCATTTGCTCGAATCTGGGCATATTTTTACTGTAGAACCAGGAATTTATATTTCACCGACCATTCAAGTCAAAGAGGGGCAGCCCGACGTAGACGAGCGATGGCGAGGCATTGGCATCCGCATTGAAGACGACATTTTAATCACAGACCATGGCCACGAAGTCTTGACTGCGGGAGTCCCTAAAGAGATTACAGAACTCGAACGTCGTTGCAGCTCGGCGATGTTGACTGAATAATCGGCAACACAGAATGATTCGGCATTCAGTCAAGACCACAGTCTTGCTAACGTTTCGTTTGTTCCTTCACACCGGTATTGGGCATGACTCACTCTGAACTAAAGACAAAGCCCTGGGGCTTTTGGAGCACCGTAGGGCTGTCATTTTGCGTGTGGTCAGCGTTTGTTGCGGTACAAACATTCATCGCCATCATGGCCTTGATTGTGTACGGCATTCAAAATCAAGGTGCTGACATCGAAGCCTTAGCTCAGAATCTTGTGTCTGATGGGTTTGTATTAGCGATCGCCACGATTGCATCGGCCCCCGTTTGCATTGCCTTGATTGGTGTATTTATTCGCCTTCGC
>JBCCWF010000658.1:0-3079 GCA_039194035.1 Cyanobacteria bacterium P01_E01_bin.6
CGCCCCTCTATTGGTACTTTATTTGCTAGCAAGTCCCTTCGATCAGCTGTAACCTTGCTATTAACGGGTTTCTCCCTGAACTTCTTGAGTGACCCATTGGAGATAGGGTTCGTATCCTTGAACAATTGGAATTGCAATGAGTTCAGGCACATCGTAGGAGTGAATGGCGATCGCCTGCTCTTGGAGTGCTGGAAATTTTTTTAGGTCAGTTTTGATGATGAGTTGCCATTCGTCATCATTGCAAACACCATCATTCCATCGGTAAATAGAGTGGACTGGAAAAAGATTGACACAGGCTGCAAGACGTTGCTCAATGAGTTGACTGGCGATTGTTTTGGCTTCTTCCTGGGAGGAAGCTGTCATCAAAACAATGCAGAGTGAGTATGAGGTTTCGGACATACCTTGAGGCAACGTTGTGGATTGGCGTTATGTGGGATATCTCGACATCCCACGTCATCATCTTAATGTCCAGCAGCATAATTTTAGTACCTGATGCCCGATAGGATGATTCACCTCAATAAGATGGTCGGCTTTGATGGACAGTCGAGCAAGTTTAGGCAGAATACTTAGGCAGAATACAAAGCTTTGGGCGTAGAAGACAACAGATTTAAGTATTCCCGCGTTGTTTCAGGCAGCAGTGCACCCGTATATTTTGTGCCATTTAGCCGAACGCCTAAAAGCTTAGCTCCATGAAGATTGGCCGATGTTAAATCGGCTTGAGACAAGTTACTCCAATCAAGATTGGCACTTTTGAGGTAGGCCTCCTTTAAGTCTGCGCGTGTCAAGTTTGCCGACATCAAGCGCACACCGTTCAATTGGGCAGCTGAAAGATTTGATGCATGTAGATTGGCACCTTCTAAATTGGCACCACTCAACTTTGCTTCACTCAGATTGACACCACTTAAATCCACTCCGCAGAGATCAACCCCATTCAAAAAGGCTCCATTCAGGTTGACGTGGCTTAGAAAAGCGCCCTGGAGATTGGCCCCACTTAAGCGAACGCTACTCAGATTCGCCCAGTTTAGATTGGCTCGTGACAAGGTTGACCCTCGGAGGTTACTGCCTCGAAAATTTGCGCCGCATAAATTCGCCCTTTCCAAGCTGGCTCCTCGGAGGTTTGCAAATTCGAGGGTGGCACCGCTTAGCTTCGCTAGTCGCAAGTTAGATTTGACTAAAAATGCGCCACTCAAGTTTGCTTTCGTTAAATCTGTGTCCCCAAGGATGCTGTCACTCAGTTTGGCATAGCGTAAATCAGCCCAGTTTAAGAATGCCTCAGATAAATTGGCACGGGTTAGAAACGCCTTACTTAAATTTGCCCCGGTTAAGTTTGCCCCAGTCAAATTAACACCAATAAGGGCAACCCCAGTCAAATCTGCACCTTGGAGATTTGCTCCAATGAAGTCTCGCTCACCAGCTTCGTAGCGTTTCAGTAAATCACTGACATCCATAACCTGCTCCACACGCTCACGATACTTCTCAGTTAGTCAGTGCTCAATCAAGGTGTGAAGTTCAAGTTGATAGCCGTGCATAGGCGCAGTTTTTACCCTAGTTTCACTCCTAGAATGAGCATCGCTCTGATTCCACGTTAGGGCAGAGATTCCTTAAACAGGGGCCGCATTAAGATAGGTTGATGGATTGGTACAAAATGACAGGGGATTCAGAACATATCGCCATCTAACCCCCAATTTAGAGGTCTGTTATGACAGAACTCACATAAATACATTTAAATCGCAACAAACTATGAACTGAACGCTTTCATGGATCTTGCGATCGTTGCAACGAAGCATATATTTCTCAGCCTGTGCTATCAGTATTCTGATGAGAGTGAATACAATAGCTCAATGGCAATATTCTCTGTCATTAACGTGAGGGACATAGAGAGTGTATAAGCTATTACTAGCTTGATTATTTCCCCAGAGTAAATCTCATTGCGCCGAATGATTAGGAAGCATTAGATTTTATTTATATTTAGGAATTAGCGATGAAATAAAACTGGAAAGTATTTGGGTAGTGGTGGTTCAGCCACCACTACCCAAATATCTCGGGGTCTTTATAACTTTCACTCTTTAATCGAGTTTAGTCAGATGAACCGATCTGCGGTATTTTGGGCAATTTGGCTCAGTTTTATTGGATACGCATTTGTTTTTGCACCACCGGATCAGCCCGATACCTTTCCCCTTATTCAGCGTTTGTCAACTGGGCAATGGGATGACATCAATCCACTGATTGTTGGGCTGTTCAATATTATGGGAATTTGGCCATTGATCTACGGTGCTCTAATGGTCACCGACGGGTATGGACAACGCGTCATGGCATGGCCATTTGCGATCGCCTCCTTTGCCCTCGGAGCATTTGCGGTGTTGCCATATTTAGCGCTGCGCCAACCAAATCCGACAGGTATCGATCAACCAAGCCAACTTGTACGCATTGTGAATTCTCGATGGTTTGGCGGGGCGATCGCCCTGGGTGCTGTTGGATTCTTCGCCTATGGCCTCATGGCTGGAGACTGGGGAGAGTTTGCTGAACAGTGGCAGCAGAGTCGATTTATTCACGTCATGAGTTTGGACTTTTGTATGCTCTGTGTACTGGTAGGATCGCTGCTAGGCGATGATATGGCCAGACGTGGATTGGGCGATCGCCGCATCTTCTGGGCAGTCATTTTGATTCCATTGTTCGGAATTGTGGCCTATCTCTGTTTGCGGCCTCCCTTATCTGCTCAATCTGAGCCCATCAGGAACCCTGTATAACGGGCTTGTATTTTAAGGCGAGAAGAATCTCGCCCTAAAATACAAGCCGTATAACGAACGCATTCGAAAAACGCTGCCGATTCTACTCAGGATGAACCGATCAGAGTATCGAATGGCTTATGGGCAGGCCGTCTTTATAATGCATACCCACTCAACAGTCATGCCAACTAAGGGACTTGCTAGACAATACAGTACGCCTTATGTGAGTGTAAATTTGTTTCGAACAGATTGCTGCTCAAAGGTAAGCACATCAATAGCGAAGGATTGACGCAAGACGATTCGCAGGGTATGACTGGCAACTTTAGCGGCCACCTGGAGTTGAATACCTGAAA
>JBCCWF010000659.1:0-3053 GCA_039194035.1 Cyanobacteria bacterium P01_E01_bin.6
GACGCACTTGGGAATGCCGGATAGCTATGCCTCAAATTTCTGAAAATCTCCCAACAAGGGAGATATGGGGGCCAGATTTTATTTATGCAACAAAGCCGTGAGTTGATGTTGTTTTGGGTGAAAGTGACCTCAAATCGGTTCAAATATCGTTGCGCCTGTCCTGGAGATTTGAATTGTCGCATCCGTCGCTCTTGGATTCGAGCCGGTTGATGCGAGTTTTCCGTTCGATTGTTCAGTTCCTTGATAGGATTCTCGAAAGATTGGGCGATCGCGCCAGCGCTAACTGGTCAGTTCGCACCCGACAGAGTTACAGTTCCACGGAGCACCTAAGCAGTACAACGTTCTGGTTGAGTGGCTGTTAGCAACCTTTACATCCACACCGGAAACTTTCGGTAGTTCGCTCCGACCGGGTTGTTATGCGGCGACTTTACTCACCACGCTACTGTTTGCAAACTCTCCACTTCTTGGAAATGAGCATCGCGTGTTACTAGAATCAGAGCGTTGTGCCGTGTAAGGGCTGCAATCCAGACATCATTCTCAGGTAGCGGGCGGCCCTTGAGTCTTAACTTGTTTTTTACCTCACCATATTGCCGTGTGGTTTCAGCTTGAGCAAGATTGCTTTTGACGATCGCCTCATCAGCAAAAAGTGCAATAACGATGTTGGTATCGAGCAAAAACCTACCACTCACCAATATCTACCCGTTCACAATCCTGCTCGATCGCCTCATACATCAACTGAAGGTCATCAGAAGGAATTGAACCGGCAAAACGTACCAATTGCTGCCCTGGTGTACCTCGAACTTCCGTTTTTACCAGCGATCGCACGAATTGAAGTACCTGCCTTTGCAAAGGCTGAGGCATGACTTTCAACTGTTCAACAACCTCATTGATGATAGGAATACTCATATTGCCCTCCTTGTTTCCATCCTACATCGCTTACTCAGAGAGCGATAGAAGAACAGTCTTTAATACTGAGCGAGGGTTACAGTGATTATCTTCGCCGGGAACTCCAGCCGCATAACGTTGTCCATCACCCGCTGATAGTGACCTTTCAGACTCACCAACCCACTTTATACAGTCGGTGTGAACGGGCTTGTTGGGCGGTGCGGCACCTGCTCCGTACTATTGCACACCAACCTCAATCTTCAGGTAACTGGTGTAACCCAAAGCGAATGCCCTGAGGATCGCGGCAAGCACAAAACTTCCCAAAGCCAGGTTCGTCAGGACTTGGCTCGTCTGTTTCTCCTCCCAACTCCTTAACCCGTGCAATTGCTGCTATTAGATCGGGAACATCGAAAAAGATAAAAAATTGAGGTTCTGGATCATTGCCATGTAATCCGGCTTTAATGGATGGCGTTTGAAACCAGCCTTCATTATTACTTCCCATCGGATGAAAGCTCCACCCAAAAAGGTGCTCGAAAAAGGCACGGGAAACAGCTGCGTCTTTCGCACCGATTTCCAGATAAGATACTTCGCTAACCATTTTACGTCTCCTGAGTCCAATCGATAAAACGCTAAGATAGCTCTAATAAGACATGACGTCTTGAATAAAATTGACCTTGCCTATTAGTTGATGATGTCGCTAGGAGTGCCAGGAAGGTCGTGGAAATGCGCTGTCTTGTACACTGCTGGGGAACAACCAGCGAAGCCATGAAATTCTCGTGTAAAGTGGCTTTGGTCACTATAACCGCATGTCGTTGCGATTTCACTCAGCGCATAATTTTTTGAGTTGGTTAGAAGTCGATGAGCGCGAGTAAATCGAATCCGACGAGCAGCAGCTTTCGGTGTAATCCCAATTTGTTCTCGAAAACAGGTTGCAAAATGCCGATCGCTCCAGCCTAGTTCTCTGGCAAGCTGTCGAATTGGAATGCGTCCACCAAAGCTTTCAAGCTGTCCCCAAGCCCATTGAACTTCTGATCGAATGATCTGGTTTGACCTTGCAAATTTTTCTGAAAGGAATTGCTCTACTACCGCAAAGCTCTGCGGCCAAGAAGAACTCTCGCTAAGTTGTTCAATAAGCAAATTTGCATCACTCCCCCAAATGTCTTCTAGGTCAACAATTCCTTGCGTCAACTCAGCAGATGCTCCACAGAAAAGCTTGTTTGCAACCCACGGAAGAAGTTCGATCTCAACACAACGTTGAGACCCCTCATGTTCAACAATCAAAGGCTTTTCACATAAACCAACCACAAAGGCTTGCGATTGAGTCAATGTCGTGGAACCCACGGGACTAGTCCGCAAGCGAGCGCCGAATCCCAAAATTACGGTAACTTGATCTTTCGGAATCTCAAGCCGACCAATGGGACGATCCGTATCTTCGCGATAGCCGCTATAAGTGCAAGCCAAACTTTTGAGATTTTCAGATGGCATTCCTGCTACGTACTCCCACGAAGCCATAGTCAAATCAATGTCTGTTTTCTGTTCCGCGCCATCAACCATTTTACTCTTCCTCGACTGCGACATTCAGAACTGAGGCTAAGAGCCTGACTTAGCGCCACCTAACTCTCCGCATCAGCGGCGTTTTCAGGAGCGTAGCGAGTGAAAATGTCCGTCTGCATGCGCTTGTTATGTTTTTTGTAACTTCTTTGCCACTACAAAATAACTAGATGCTCCTCTATATATCTCTTCAGATTCAACCGTTTGAAACCCGCCAGTTTCTAATAAATCGTCTACCTCAGAGCTCGTTATCCTTGGTGGTGCAGAAAACTTTAGATCTGACTGTAGCCGTTGCCCAGCAGGCCATTGAAGTGACAGAAAGGGGATTAGATGAGATGCTTCATGCTTACCACAACATCGAAGTGCACCCATGTCCACTCCCCTGCTTCATCGTCAGCTACAAGAGCAACTGAGTCAATTCATTCACCCCAAGGACAAGCGTCACTTGAGCGTCTTCAGTGAGAATGTTGCCGCCCTCTTACTCTCAGAGAGTAGTTGTCTGAGTCGGTGGATTAAGTATCTGACGCATCGAAATTGCCAGGCCCGTAGCCACCTGGAGCGATTAAGCTACTTTGTGAATAATCCCAATATTACCCCAGAGACCTATTACCATCCGC
>JBCCWF010000660.1:0-3042 GCA_039194035.1 Cyanobacteria bacterium P01_E01_bin.6
ACTGAATCGTCGCACCCATTATTCCACCCTCCAGAAGACATATTGCTTCTCTCTAGCCTAAATGGAGAGACAACCGAGGCTTTAACGTCTTAGTTCGAACCGCTTCATATTGGCTGCAAAAAATCCTCGAACCGACAGTCTGTGGTTATCGTTATCCAATCGAGCTTTTGAGGATTAATTGCGCGAGTTCACAAAAACCACCGACTTCAGGATATTGAGTGATATAAGTCGGGTGGTGTTGGAGACGCGTGAGATAGTGCTGGATATTGGCGACGCCAACAGAAAAGGGCACCAATTGTCGGTCAAACAAGCTCTCATCATTGGGGCTGTCGCCAACCGTAATGACAGCAGAACGAGATGTCGCTGGAAAGTATTGGTTCAATAGATGATTCAGGGCGATCGCCTTATTCTGATGTCTGGGCTTGATGTGACACTGCACTGTACTATACGTAAAGCTCCATTGATCGGCTTCTGCTTGATGGCATAACGTTTCGAGATCAGCGGACGATAATCCTTCGACACTAAACGTCCAGTCGGTTAACCGAAATTGATTATCTGCCGATTCATGCAGGCTTGGGAATTGGGCCTGACAGCGCTGAAACGTCTGTTGCAAATGCTGACGATGGTGCTCAATGGCCTCGATATCAGGAAAAAGTATCTGTTCTCCGCTGGAGGAAAAAAAGACGCCACCGTTTTCGGCGATCGCCCCCCAAATGGGTAAATAGTTCACCACACTTTGAACCCATCCAGCGGAGCGCCCAGTGACCACAATGACACTAATTCCAGCCTGTTGAAGAGACTGTAGAGCATGAATGAGATCGACTGAAAACTTCCCGTTTTGGGTCAACGTACCGTCCATGTCGGTTGCAACAATTTGCACCGAATCCAGTCGTTGAGGAAGAGGGCCAGGTGAGTCAAACACAAGCGACATACACTGAAGTATTGATACAATCTACGGCCTAAATGGAAAAAATGGGATAGAACTCTATTGGTCTGGCATGCTCATTTGTGTGCCGAGTCTTGTGCAAAATCTATTGCGAAACCCCTCGGTTGGTGTTGAAAAGCTTCAAAACGCAGGGGCAAAAACATGAACCTGTGTTGTGTTCACACATTGAGAACCAGACGAGGAATCATGAGTTCAGCTTTGCTACTTTAGTATCGTCTAAAAGGGTGTTATGAGAGAACTAGCCCCAGACCAGCGCAACTATTTCTATGTCCTAGAAGCAGTTCGGGTGGGTATTCATAAATCGATCCTAGCGGCTCTCTACGAAGTCCATCATGCGCCTCGCTTGCCTGATGGAGAGTATGGGTTAGGTATCGCACCAGCAAACCGCATCCCGCTTTCTCAATTAGATACGTTTCCAGAGCAGGTGCAATATGCTGCAAACACGATCCGTGGCCTGACGGATGCACTGATTCAGCAAGGGTGGGACGGAGAAGCATTTTGGAATGCAAGAGAATCTCGGTATTCTGATACTTTTCTTCAGCGGGTGGCAGATGGATATCGTCCATCCTCAGACGATGCCGGGTCAGGGTTGCTCGAATCAAGCGACTACCAATCCTTGAAAACGGCCTATCTTGAAGATATGCAGGGCGACTTTGAGGCAGCTCAACTTCCTCAAAGCCTTGCCTCTCTTGACCGAGCACTGCTTGATTTGGTTGAACGTCTGCCTCGCTATTACCAAGGGGTGACGCATCAGCGAGAAGCGTTGCTAGATGCAATGCGTATTTGGCGAAAAGCCAATACCCGTGAAGAAATCATTCTGTCACTGTTGAATGACCAAAACTTCCCCACCTCGCAAGCTGATTTAGATCGGTTAGACAGAGGACTGTTGAATTTTATTCAAAATGTGTCGCCTTACTATGCGGGCTATCCCCATGAGCGTGAAAGCTTGCTGAGGCTGACACAACTGTGGCGGCGGTTGAATACTCGTGAAGATGCGATCGCCTCCCTTAGCAACAGCACCTCCCCAGAGCCTGGCCTGGATATCGTAGACCCAGCACTCATAGCACTGGTCCAGCGAATTCCTGAATATTATCGAGGACAAGGTCGCCAGAGAACAGCCTTGCTCGAAGGGTTTCGGATGTGGCGAGGATTAGACTCTCGTAAGAAGGCGATCGCCGCCCTGGGCATTGAGACGGATATTTTCACAACTCCCCTTGACCCAGATCGTGCCCAGGCGATCGCCCAACAGATTGATCGAGAGCTTGTTGCCTTTATTAGACGAATACCAGGAGCCTACGGCGAAAAGCCTGAACAGCGTGAAGCGCTGCTGCGATTGGCTCAACTATGGCGGCAGTTAGGGATGCGTGAAGCCGTTGTGCAATCGTTGCTAGACGATGTTAAACGTATGGAGCGGGAGCGTCCAGCGCCACCTAGACCGACGCCTCCTCTGATGCGGCCTCCTCGCTGGACTCCAAGCAACATACAGCTGTCAGCGTCAATTATCGCAAATGGTAATTTCACATGGGCGGAAGCAACTCGAGGGGGCCAGCGGATGCCTAACGATCAGGCAACCGTAAATGCGATGGTTCGAATTGCAGGTCTTGCGCAGCAGGCGCGGGATCGGATTGGCCGCCCGTTTATCATCACAAGCTGGTATCGTCCACCTGCGATTAATCGACAGGTTGGAGGCTCGTCAAGCAGTCGGCATATCGTTGGTGATGCGATCGACTACTATGTCGAGGGTATGACCGGTGACCAACTCTATCGCCTTCTCGATCCCTGGTGGCCGGGCGGACTGGGGCGCTATGGAGGCAATCGCTTCTTGATTAGTCACATCGATGCTCGTGGCCATCGTGCACGATGGCGTCACAGCTAGCCTTCGACACTGCCTCTATCGCAGAACTAAGTTTCGAGCCTCCCATAAAACGAAGCTCAACAAACAAGCCCCCCCGACTTTGCAACGTTTACAGAGGAACCAGGGTTTGGGGCGCGCCACGCGCGCTCCAAACCCTCATCTCTTCGCGGCAATGTTGAGAAGTTTGCACAATCATGAGCCTCCCTGACCAGTTGTATTCGGGGAGGCTTGTTTAGGGATC
>JBCCWF010000661.1:0-3030 GCA_039194035.1 Cyanobacteria bacterium P01_E01_bin.6
GCTAACGATATTGCTAATAAATGCAGGTATCTATGTCGAAGATCAGTTCCTTGAGTTACATGCAGGCATGTTGAACGACATTCTCGACACCCTCAAGTTGATTAAACTGCTCAAGAGTAATGCCATCTGGATGTCTTTCCAGGGTGTAGAGAATGTCGTTCAACATGCCTGCATGTAACTCAAGGAACTGATCTTCGACATAGATACCTGCATTTATTAGCAATATCGTTAGCAACAGCCTGCAATTACCGCTGCTTTTATTTTCAATTTTATTTAAGTCGTCTTCTTGGCTTCCCTTTAGTTGCTGCTCTCGCTTCACAATTTTTTGTATATCTCTCCAGTGAGACCCGAGCATGAAACCAGCTTTTTCGATAGAGTTGTTGGAAATTATTTCTTCCCGTCTGTTTAAGCGGGCAAGATCAGAATTAACTATCTCACGCTGTAATTTCAGTTTTTCTATTTCATACTTATGACGTTCTATCTCCTCTCGGGGATCGATGCGATCGTCTACAGGAAGTCGCTCAGTGCCAGTATTTACATTTTTAAATCCGAGACCATTCAAAAGCACTGTTCTCACGGCGTTAGCAACTTCAGAGTCATCTGCAAGCATTCCGAACCTCAAAGCGCCACGCGGAGTCCACAAGGTGATTCTTCGTGTTCGATGATGAATTTTTGATCGCTGAATTCTGTTACGCGCAAAATTACCTGATTCAAGCTCCTCTCGAATGCGTTGAAATTCCTCTCCTTCAACAGTGACAACACCATCAGACTCAAATTCATCAAAATGCCGTTTATGAGCCTGACGTAATACCGACAGTGTTACACCATAAAACTCAGCCAAATCATTGGGCGTTACAACCTCATCACTACCCACTCGAACAAAATGCAAAAGCGCTGAAACCTTTGCGAGTAATTCCTTTGCGTACTCACCCGATGTCGAACTTATCTGTTCGTCTCGTGCCGCTCTGGACTCAATCAAAATCAATTCGTTCATTCTTCTGTTCTCCTTCATGATTAATTTCAAAGTCAACAAAGGGTAGTAATCTCTTTGCGACCCTTTGCCCTAAACCAAAAACACTAATTGTTTCCTTGCCCGTGTAGCAGCCGTATACAGCAGCTTCCGAGTGTCCCAAGCGCCGCCGTCATCACCGCCCCCTCGCTGCTTCCTCAGTAGCGAATTCATATCAAGTAACACGATGTTGTAACCCGCGCCCTGAGCACGATGCACGGTCGATGCATACGAATACGTCACTTCATCAGCGAACTGCTTCAATCCAAAGCTATTGCTCTGAAGCTTTTTGCAGTGTCGTTGGTGTTCCTGTGGCGTAATTTCCATTCCTGACGTGTGCTGATACCAGTTCTTGATGCCAAGAAAATTCCAGGCAATCTCAGCCATCTTCCCCTCCTGTCCACGCTTGGTCTTATCGCGTGAACGGCTGCGTGTAGCCATGTACATCTGAAAAGCCTCTTTCTGTTCCTCTTGCCACACCATCCATTGATTCGGATTTACGCAATGCACAAGCTCATCAATCGGCATTTCCAGCGACAAATCAGTGGCCTGTACTAACAATTTCTCGAAAACTGTGCCCCGATGACTGGTAAATGTATCAGCACTCACGATCTTGTCAATCCGAATCAGTGCCGACGTTCCAACATGGATCTTTACCTGATTCTTCTTGGACGGGTAAGGACGGCAAGCGCCATACTGATCACGCGCTATCGGTGATTTCGTGATTAACACGTCACCAGGCTCATAGAACAACTGAGACTCTTGTTTGACAAGAGTTCTGATCTGGAGATTGATCGTGTCCACAGCGTCGTTTGTTGCCGCCATCACTCGAACTTCGTCTCCATCTCGTATGCAGTCTGCCACTAGGCGAATTCCGTCTGCATAGGAGCATAGAATCAGCGACTCATCGTGCTCCATTTGGTAATGAAGATTGTCGAGGAATGCACCATCACGAACCTGAGTGCAATAGTCGAGAATGGGGCCGCTATAGCGAACCACCTGATCAAGCTGAGTGAATCCTTCAACCTCTATGCATCGGCTCTTGGATTCCTTGATAGGCGGTAGCTGGCATGGATCGCCCACAAATATGACCTGTAGCTGTGGATGCACTGTAGATGCTTCAATCATCTCGTTGAAAAGGCTGAACTGGATCGCGTCAATCATTGATGCTTCATCGACAATGATCAGGCGAATCTTACCAATTGACTCACCAATCGTATCCATTGACTTGGTTGGATTGAAGGCTACCCGCATCTCGTCAGCAGCCTTCTTAAGAGTCAGCATAGACTCCAGCATGACCGCCTGATCTGGCTCCAAATCATCTTCATGGATGCCCAGCAGCTGATCTAGTAACTGCTGTTGGGTCATGTCCCATTCAACCAGCGACGGACGAAGGGAAAGCAATGAGGCCAATGTTTTGTAATCGGCAAACCTTGTCTCTGTAGCGCCCTTGAGAATCCCTACAGCAGTATGGGTAGGAGCCACGCCAATTACTTGCCCCCAATCAAGCAACCCCTCATTCACGAGAGTTTCAACCACGTTCACAAGCATGAACGTCTTACCAACACCCGCGTACCCAGACAGCAAACGCATCTTAGGTCTGCCTGACTGAAACCATGCGATCGCCTCATCTTTGACCTGTTGTTGCCCCTCTGTCAGCGTTGAGGCGTTGGGCTGTGATGGAATCTCGTCAGTGAGCACACAATCATCAAGCGATTCAACTTCGGTAGGTTCTCGCTCAAGAACCGCGACATCGGAAGAATCTACACAATCAGAAGCGGATTTAATCTTACGCCAAGCCATTTCTAAGCCTAGTTACACTAAAAGTTATTTAACAGTGTAACTCAAGATGACTTTACGTCAAGTGTTACATTGATTTTTACTGTAATTATCATCTGACTCACTGACTCAAGACTGACTCTTAAATGACTCATTATTGATATATATACATTACAGACATTTAAGAGTCAGATGAGTCAGATATATAAGCATAAGCATCACTCAAATATAGTGAAGAGCCA
>JBCCWF010000662.1:0-3008 GCA_039194035.1 Cyanobacteria bacterium P01_E01_bin.6
GTCCCTAAGCTCGACAGCATGAAATTACGAGGCCGCACTTGCACAGATCTGATGATAAATCTTTATCGATTGTCGGGCGATCGCCTGCCAACTGTAATGCTCAATGGCCCACTGTTGCGCGTGAAGTCCTCGCTGCTGGCGTTGCTTGGGATGGGTCAGTGCCTCTCGCAGGTGATGGGTTAAATCATCGACATCACACCGACTGACCCATCCGGCATTTCCCTTTTGCACATCGGGACAAATATGCACCTGGTCAGAAATAACGACTGGAATGCCTGCCGCCATGGCTTCAGCAACGGCAATGCCAAAGTTTTCATAATAGGAGGGCAGCACGAATACATCCGTTTGCTGAAGAAGCGCTGCTTTGGCTTCTCCTGTCACAAAGCCTATGATTTGAGTGCATTCGGATAGAACCGACGATCGAATGCGATCGCCAATCTGTTGTTCATAATTCGGGTCTTGAGGATTGCTGCCAGCAATCACAAAGCGAAAGAGAACTCCTTCTTGATGAAGCGTTGTCAGTGCTGGAATGAGTAGATCCAGACCTTTTTTCGGATCGATGCGAGACATGAAGAGGAGCGTCGGAATGAGGTGGGGTGGTGGTGGTGGTGTGGAGGGGTGGAGTGAAGCGTCGGGAGAAGTGGAGAGAAGCGTGGCAGATGCGTGAAACGTGGGAGACGCAGAAAAAGAGGGAGGTTCGACGCCTAAGGGAAGGATGATATCGGTCGTGGGTGCGCCAAATCGCTCGGAGATTTTTGCTTCTTGGTCACTGGTGAAATGGATGGCGGCGGCTCCGGATAGATTGGCCCGTTCCAGCACGGTCGCGTAGAGCTGCTTTAGCTGCTTTTTCTTTTGCAAATCGGCGGGGTCGAGGGTACCCAAGGGCCGCAAAATATAGGGCAATCCTTGCCACCGGGCAATCGTAGCAGCCATTGAGCTGACGGGTGAAAAGAGGGCATGAATGTGCGCGATGTCGTAGCGACTGGCATGCTGAGCGAGCCAGGTCAACAATCCAGATGAAAACTTGTAGCGCCGGAATGGGGCACATCGGAAATATCGAATGGTATAGCCATCGCGTTCAATCGGAACATTGAGCGGTACCTCTAGAGGAGGTTGACCAGCATCTCCATTGGAATCAGTGGTGAGGATGGTGACCTCGGCTCCCTCGGCGGCAAGGGCTTTGGAATAGCCCAACACCATTTGGCTCGGGCCACCATAGACCAAAGAAACCGACGGAATGATTTGTAGTACTCGCAGGGGAGCATTCATGTTTCAAGGATTCCTCTTAATTGCGAATACATTGCCAAAACCGCCGCATCCTTAAGTTTGCTTCAGTCATGGTCTACGGACACATCGTTATGGATACAGGTTGTTATGGAGTTGCCAACAGCTCGGTATAAAATTCCAGGTGCTTTTTGGCCAACGCATGATTAGTGTAATGAGCTAACACGCGTTCATAGCCACGATTCCCCAGCTCCTCGGCAAATGCGGGTTGCTCCATCAACTGGGTTAGGCGATCGCCCAATTCATCTGCATTCCCTTCAGAGAACACGAGACCAGCCTGGTCAATGACATGGGGAATTTCGCCAGAATCTGACCCAATTACCGGAACGCGGCAGGCCATCGCCTCGATCAACACATGGCCAAACTGCTCTTTCCATCCCACTGCTGTGAGGGTTTTGAACTGATAGGTGGTTTCAGATGGCAGGACGAGCGTACTCATCAGGTTAATGTAGCGGGGGACATCATCATGGGGAACGCTTTCAATCCAAATTAGGCGATCGCCGAACCCTGATGCCTCAGCCTGATTCACCAACGTTTCCTTGAGTGGGCCGCGCCCTAACATCAGACACTTCCATGGGCGATCGCCCAATGTATTCAGCGCCCTGAACAGCGTCAGCAGCCCTTTTTCCTCCACAAACCGTCCGACAAAGCCTACGACAAATTCATGGGGTTGAATCCCAAACTGGGCAGCGAGTTTAGGCTGAGACTGATGCTGAAATAACGATTCATCCACTCCCAATTGTGGCAACACACGCAGTTCCCCTCGAAAGCCTCGTTCTCGTAAGATGTCGGCTCCGTCTTGGTTTCCAGAAATGATGCCGTGGGTGTGAGTAAGGTTATAGCGCTCTAAAAGTGATATCGGAAACTTAAGCGAGTATGGAATATTCCACCAGGTGAAAAACAACAGTTTTGCGCTGAGACCAAGCCATTGATTGAGCATGATCATCTCAATCTGAGCTAGTGCTTTTGCCCCCTGTTCTGTTTGGATGACATGAGGACGAAATTGCCGCAGCAAAGAAACGAGTTCGGGGGAAAAGGTCAACAATCCCTGGTTGTTTTGGCTAAAGTTCGCGATGGGAACCACACGAAAATTTCCGTCTTGCCAGGGTTCAGACTCAATTATTTTGTTTTGAACACCACCTGGACGCCAGCGTTTGGGTACGACGATTGTCACCTCCATGTCTGGAGAGAGAGACGCCAGAGTTCTGAACTTTTCACAGTTCAGCTTCACAATATAGGTGTGACTCGCAACAAGGATTCGCATGAAGCAAAAGTTGAGTGTTTAGCACAAGTGGTTCCCTCCATCATCGTTCCCACAATCCTTAGATGCTTAACGCCCATGACTTGGCAACCTTCTCAACATTGCAACGAAGAATCGCAACGAAGAAATGAGATTTGGGGCGCGCATGGCGCGCCCCAAACCCTGGTTCCTCTGTAAACGTTGCCACGTCGTGTAACGCATTCGGTTTTCTTGCAGGTGGCGATAGGTGGCGATCGCAGATCTTTCTGCTCTAAAGGGTTAGCGTCAAATGTCTGGACAGGGCAAATTTAGCCAGACGGCCTGGACTGCTGGATCGGAACATCACTTTTGATCGTAAGTATCGCTGAGTGGCTAGGCGGGCAATGCCCTTCAGTCGAGCGGTTAATCGTGCCGACCACAGCGCCAAACGAGGATGAGTCTGAATTTCCGCATAAAGGGGGGTAAACGCCAATGGCCCATACAA
>JBCCWF010000663.1:0-2988 GCA_039194035.1 Cyanobacteria bacterium P01_E01_bin.6
AATCAGTTACTGTGTTACGCCATGTCCCTACTGTGACCATCCTAAAGCCCACCAGTACGACCGAACGAGTAAAGGCAATCAACGCTTCAAATGTCGTTACTGTCACGGGACTAACGGCAGATCAAAAAGTGATCGTAAATGTGACAACCGAAGGCCAACAACAGTACCTAACTCAAGTCACCGATACGCCAGATGCAGCAGGTGAATATCAGGTGACCAACAACACCATCACCTTCAACACAGGTGATTTTGCCGATGGGGTACAGGTAACAGGTGTTTACTTTGCCAATGTCACGACAGGGAACATCATTGGGGGCAATTCACCAGGTACGGCTTACGGGAATGTCCAATTCTTTGGGAAGTTGCTGAATACCCAATACACAAACCCTGTTCAGATGTATGTCAAGCAATTGTCGATTGACACTACATTTGATCTGGGGTTGATCGGATCTGCGGGGGATGATGTTGAAATCCCAATCACTTTAACGACTCCATCTGGATGGAACCGTCCGTATGCGTTCCTGTTCCCTACTAGCTAAAATGGCTCTCCTGAAAGTTGATCTTAAACGCCATCGGTTCTTTGGAGCCGATGGTCGTTTTCATACCATTCGTGCTTGCCCAGCTCTTAAGCTAGTTGATCTAATTGACTGGCTTGACTTACTTTGTGATGCGATCGCCCTTCCCTCTCACTAATTGGCGAAAATGGCTAACCCATCCCCCCCTAGAACTCAATCCTGAAGATGAGTAACCCGACCATATGGATTAGCAAAATAAAATCTACATACCCTCACAAGAGTAAAACAAGATAATGTTGCATGAGATGGCGAGACAGCACCAGAGATGTCTGTCGTGTGGCTATTTTATGGCGGATAAATAAAAAACAGAGAGGCGATCGCCCCTCTGTTTTACTTCAACTTATCTATAGTTTCTGAAATATAATTCTATGTGTTAAAAGCTACGCTAGTGACTTGAATCACCAAACCCATTGGTGATATCCGGTAAGTCTAAGACGGGTGCATTTTAATACGTTTGTTTTTCCGCAGAATTACGGCCTCCTGAAATGTCACAATCGCAAGCTCCAACTCAATCTAACGACGCGATCGCTGAATGGATAACTTCCGCCCCTGAATTAGCTGGACGGCCAGCACTGAGAGAATCACTTGAGCAGTGCAACTTCTTCCTCAAAAAGCATCTCTTGGTTGTTGATGTCCCAAGGCATCTGTTAAGCATCGTCACAGCAGAACCATCTGTTTTTGCTCGACTCAAAAACGTACAAGCAATAGAAATTTATTGCGATAACGAGAAAATGTTGTCTGTCGATCCTCAAGTAGCAATCGCCTACCTAGAGCGGCACGGCATAGATAATTATTCGGACAAGGCGTGATCAATCAGACTTCTTGGTTTGCGATCGCCTGTTCTGAGTTTTTGTTTTTGATGCGCCATCACCCGAAGACTTTATTTTTGCCTTCGGGTCTATTCCGTATAGGGCAAACACTTCGTTGAAGTCCCATCCCAAGCACATGGAAAGGTTGGTTACGTCAACCCAAGTGGGTTCAGCACCATTGAGCATATCTTCAATAGTTTCTTTTGGTATATTGCAGCGTTCAGCAATACTGGCGATCGCCTCATTGCCTACCTTCCGCCGCAGCCATTTGACAGCTTTTTCATTCGGGCCAGTGTATTCTACTGGCTTCTGTTTTTTCTTTGGGGCTTCTTCCCATGAGCAGGCGATCGCCAGTAATTCTATTCCGGTGTAGTGTCTTCCGTCGGACTTAGGAATAAGCCCACCCAGCTTGAGGATCGTTTCGGGCGAGGGGTTGGGCTGGATCACTTTCCTTAAATCCGATATGGCACCCGGAGAAACGCCAAACATGTCTGCTACTGCATTCTGTGTTGTCCCGTGTTCCTCCTTGATTCTTTTCATATAGGAATCCAAGAGTTCGCCTAATTCCGCTAACCCATCAGGATCGTAAAGCCTTATCTCTTTATCCATTTTTTAACAATTACTAGCTATGGGTCACACTGCATAGATTATGCGGCATTTCACAAGAAATTTATGGATCATTATCTATAAATTGTGTATTATGGTCTATAAAAGTACAGTAATTTACTCTTACTTTCATGAGCACTCAAGAGAAGTTCAGCTCTAATTTTGTCAAGGTTTCACCGGAGACCCACCAAAAGCTCAAAATTTTTGCTGTTACATCAGGCAGTTTTCTTCGGATTGAGACATCTAACGCGGTCAGGGCTTTTATGCAGATGCCTCAACCTGTTCAATTAAGCCTCGTGCACTCAAGGGTTTCGAGTGTCAATGGCGACAAAATTATTGTCTTGGGAGATGCAGATCACAAAGCTCTGAAGGATGCTGCAAAGGCTCTAGGGACGTGCATCAAAGCAGTGGCTGAAGTCGCGATCGCCGCTTACATGTCTAAAGATGAGGCGATCGCCTCATAAAAAGATGCGACGCATAGTTAAGCCCCCAAGCCCCTAGTGCGTCGCAGTCCACGAAATTTATTTTGGATATCAATAAATGAACCCAACAATCAGTATTGTAGCCGAAATTCCCGAAGACCTCAGCGATTCCCTGACCTCTTATCTCGAAACTCATCCCGATTGGGATCAGGATCGGGTGTTTGCAGCGGCCCTGTCTCTATTCCTTTTACAAAACGGAACGAGCACCAGCCTAGACGCAACCCGTAGCTATCGACGTACGGCCAGTGCCTATCTCAATGCGTTGTTTAAGAATGCTGCGTGAGGTGTGCCATGAACGATGAGGAAAGATACGCGATCGCCCACCAGATAGTCAACGGAATTTACTTCCGCTGCGAGTCAGTTGAGGCGAGAGAAATCATCGACCGCACCATTGAACTGCATGGAGAGGTGACAGTAAATGCGATCGCCGCCGTCCTCAGGCATGAGTACGTAACGCCTGCGTACGATGCGACACGAAAAAGCATCAGAAGCTTAGCAAAAAAGTATAAAGACGAT
>JBCCWF010000664.1:0-2961 GCA_039194035.1 Cyanobacteria bacterium P01_E01_bin.6
AGGAGACGCGAAAACAGCAAGTGCAGCGGTAGCGATAGTAGCAGTGATGATGCGTTTCATGATTCAAACTCCTTTGTTCAGAGCGAGAGGATTTCTGTGTTGGGGTGTTTGTGTTTCCCCGTTTGCTTGATTTTCATCATGCAGACGGAGTCTGAATCTGCTCTGACCTCAGTCTGAGAAACCTATAAGAGTTTGATGGGAAAGCTGAGAAATGAAATGTGAAGGTGGAGGGCGATCGTTCAATAGACCTCTAATGCAGCCCTACCGTCTAGGTTCGCAACCGATTCCATCGAAGTCTCCATCAAAAAAATGAGGATCTGGGCTGAAAACAGTGAAATTGCGTTGTGAAATGCCTCCACAATCTAAGTCTGAAGCTCCCACTGGAATACACATAGATGGATAAGATGGGTCGCAACTTGTCTCACGCTCAGATTGAATGGCCGAAATAGCTCGATCCCAGTTCAGCCTACTCGATTCGTTTAAAGATGGCTCAGCAATGTCATTGTCTTCAGCGACGTATTGCTCACACTCAGTTACCTCAGAAACAACAATCTGTGTGTTGGTGCTTCTCCATGTCTGTATTTGACGACGATAGAGTATCAGAGCTTCTCGATAGTCTGTAGAGATGTCGCTGTTTCCAATCATGCGACCTAAATCGACAAGTGCAGTATCCCAGTCATTGCGACACACTGAGCGTTGTACGTCATCCTTCAGTTCTTCAACGGTTTGAGCCTGAGCCGGTATACCAAACAAGAGCAAGATAGCAGTCGCTACAGTCAATACTCGTAAGCTTTTCATCCGATGGGGCCTCATATCTATAAGGCTTATTCTTGTACATCCCACCAGTACCCGGATTTCTCTGGAAAAATCTTTATTTGCCCCTTAAATAATTGCCTTGGGACTCCCATAAAAATGGGAACAATCCAAAAAGCCATTGAGGATTATTGTCATGCCTGTTGAAGTAATGATAGTCATTTTGATCGTTGCTCTTTTCGTTTGGGGCACTATCGGAGTCGTGCTTGTACTCTACGTCAATATGCTTGCAAAGCGGCAACAGAAGCAGTCCTCTCGGCAGCCTCAATATCGACAGTTACACTTCAAACACAAATCTCAATATCCAATGCAGAATATGCAGAAGTCGAAACGGGCTACTTCCTCTGCAACACCTGCATCTACTGTTAATGCTGCCACTCAAAAAAGACTCTCTCGATTGTGTAATCATGACAGCGCAATAGTGGAACGCTTAATCAATGATATTCAAACGAGATATCCAGGTAAGTCACCTCAATGGTGTTGGGAAAAAGCTATCTTTGACCTAGAAAGAGACAGATTTTAGCCGTTAACTGACTGACGGCGGCGAAGCCATCAGTCAGTTCAAAATCCAAGAAAAGCAGTTTTTCCTTAGGAGAGCATGCTTTAGGGAATAGCAATAGCATCATCACTTTCCCAATGCAACTTATTGAGTTGCAAAAGGCGTATCGTAAACACGGATAATTCTAAACTCCAAGTGAGTCAGCTGATTTTGCCACGTCAGCTTATTAATGATGACATCAGCATGAGCAAGCCAGTTTTCATCGACAAGACAGAGAGGAACGTCGATAGGAAAGATTCGATAACCGTCCTTCTGTACTTTGTGTTGAGTGCCAATCTCCAGTGTTTGAGGGTAGCCCTTTGATGAGCTGATCTTGAGGATACTGTTAACTTGGCAAGGCATTCCCATTGGCGTAGTAGCGTAGTCAGTTAAAAGGCGACAGATGAGGCGAGTTGTTTTTGATGAAACAATCTTATGTTAATTCACTATTTCAATGCGCTAAATTTATCAGGAATATGTCGTTCAGTTACTAACAGAAAACGTTCTAGCAAAGGTCGTAATTAACATCACCCAATCATTCGGCGCTCTTTGATGAAAAGACACCAACGGTCAGATTTCCCAAGAACTTGGAATTCAGCTCATCGCCACTGCGCTTCATCTATTGATCTGTACTGCTTAGATTCAGAATGTTTGTAATAGAAGAGGGCGATCGCCCTCCTCTATCACGAATCTTCTCTTGTTTACGAAATACAGCGTGTAGCGGCTGAATTAAGTCAATAGAAGTGAGGCAACGTCTGACAAGAGCCCCCACGTCAGAATTGCCCCACTCATTCATCTTATTCGAGAATGGAGTTGAGGGAATGTAGGGATCTCCCCATCACCCGATCTCAAATGTTGTTATCATCCTTTCGACTTAGCCCACGTTATCATCAGCGATTACCTATCGAGCTTCATCGCTGATCAATCGGATCCATAGGATAGCTGCAAACAGTCTTAACGTGGAAGCGAACGAGACCCCAAGTTGTGAATCTGGTCATTAAACGACTTCAATTTCTGTTAGATGCCCTTAATCATGCAATGCTCTGTCTGTTGCGAAATCGAGAGCGTAGCGACTGGGTCAAAGCAAAGGGCGAAGCAACACCTGACAAGAGCCCCCACGTCAGAAGTGCTCCACCCCAATAGATATCCTATCGGCAATCACTCAGATTCGCATCGTTATTTATGCTGTTATTGCACCTCATCCGAGCTACATCTGGCTCAATTTGCACACTATTTAGGGGATTTCCTCTATTGTCTGGTTTGCAAACTGTAAGTACCTGAACGTCATTAAAACCAAAACTCCAAATCCTGTGCCGCCCGCTGTGCAGGCGGCACAGGATTTGGAAGGTTGCATTTAATTATGGATAGCTACTTACCAATGCTAAACCAACGCTAAAAGTGTTCTAATTCTTTGACAGTTTGCCCATGCGATGATGCACCATATGATAGGCAGTAATTACCTGTCATACGTAGGTAGACACAATTAAAAAAGACGCATTATGTGAGTTATTTAAAGTTCTTGTATATCAAGGGTTTTGATTAGCCTCCAAATCAGGAACTTAAGTGATTTCGACGTATCTACGTCATTCCAGCGATCAACTCACATAAGC
>JBCCWF010000665.1:0-2931 GCA_039194035.1 Cyanobacteria bacterium P01_E01_bin.6
GCTAAATATCGATTGATCTGGTCATGGGAAAATCGTTCGCAATGGTCGGCATAGTTGGTCAGGGTATAGTTGATTTGACTGACCAGAAGATATTGACAATAGTCCAGGCGGCTTACAGAGTCGTTGATTTTTTTAATATAGCGAATGATTCCCTGTTTGTGGCTCTACTGCTCCTCTCGCTCTGCGTAAGTCCTACAGTAATAATCTTGTGTAGTATTTATTTAAGTAAGAAATAGAGAGAACAGTATTCCTTAAACTCAAGCAGAATTACTAGGAGCATCATCAAGAGTCAAATAAGACCCTAATAGATTAATAGATAAAAAAACTGGCAGTTGGCACAGTTAAACCCATGACCAACTGCCAGGGAGCTTCTGGAAAACCATTCATGCATCGATTCAGCTCTAAATACCCATTTCAGACTTGATTTGAGTACACCAAGACTGAATGCGCTCTTCTGTCAGATCCGACTCGTTGTCTTCATCCAGAGCCAGACCGCAGAACTTGTCGCCCCGAATAGCTTTTGACTCACTGTGATCATACCCGGCCACCGACCACATTCCGACCGTCTTCCCGCCTAGACCAGAAATCTTTTCTTCCAATAAGCCCATTGCATCTTGGAAATTGTCTGCATACCCGACTTGGTCTCCAGTGCCAAAGTAAGCAACGGTCTTACCACTAAAGTCGATGTCATCAAGGTCGTCCACAATTGCATCCCAATCATCTTGGATATCACCAATATTCCACGTAGGACAACCAATGATGAGATAGTCATACCCAACTAAGTCGGCGGCACTTTTATCGCTGATATCGTGTAGATCGACAGTAGAATCTCCCCCAAGGGCTGCCTGGATTTGCTCAGCAGCATCGGCTGTTTTGCCCGTGGTTGAGCCGTAAAATAATCCAACTTTTGCCATGTTCCTCTTACGTTTGACGTGTAACTGAAACGACGCTAACTGCACTAAAGACTAGTACATAAGCAACAACTGACTAACGCACTGTCCTGAAACAGAAGTAGGAATCAAAATTTCCAAATTGCAAGTTAGCCAGTGAGTAACCCGTACAGAAAATTTTCCTATCTACAAGCTCAACACAAGCCAAGACAGTATTTGAAATATCTGCATGCAAGGGCCCGAATGCTCGGATTCTAATGAGAGCTAGATTCAGAGCAGGCGTCTATTGAGAATAAACCTCAATAAAGCAATATCAATATACCCTATATCCACACTAATGCAAACTATTCTTGTTTAAAGGCTTACATATTTTTTCTGCACCTAGAATTGATCGATATATGAGTTCTATTTCACAAGGCTTTAAGCTCTATTTCTTGCTTCGTTAGAAAAGTTGCCAACAATTTATTGATATTCAATTGCATTAATTTTATTAATGTGATTGTCTTGCCCTCATTCAATACTTATGCAAGAAACCCTGGAGACACAAAATCTCCAGGGATCCCTTTTTGGGAAGAATGTCGTATTTTGAGGCTGGAGCAGAAAAAGGGCTAAGCAGCCGCCAGTGATTGTTCCATTGCAATCGAGTAATTTCCAATACTTGCCGCACTATTGCACTTTGCCCGGTATAACAGGCGTTGCTGAGCTTCTGAAATACGATTGCTGTCTCCGCTCCAATAATCGAGGGCAGGCTGCTGAATCGCTCGGGCATAGGAAAACGTAACGGGCCAAGGACACGTATCCTTAAGCAATTGATTCATTGCACTAAGATGAGCAGACGATTTTTCCATTGATTGACCACCAGACAAGAATGCAATTCCAGCAACAGTGGTCGGAACGTTCTTCAATAGGCAACGAATGGTAGATTCAGCAACTGCTTCAACAGTTGCTTGCTCAGCACAATCTTTTCCTGGAATGACCATGCTGGGTTTTAAGATCATCTGGTCGAAGGCAACACCCTGAATATGAAGATGGTTGAAAACTGCATATAGAGTTTCGTCTGTAACCTTCCAACAAGTTTCCAAGGTATGATTCCCGTCAATAAGTACTTCTGGTTCTACAATCGGAACAAGTCCACCTTCTTGACAGAGGGCAGCGTATCGGGCGAGACCATGGGCATTTGCGTCAATACAAGCACGGCTAGGGATATCATCACCAATTGTGATAACAGCACGCCACTTTGCAAACCTCGCACCCATGTGATAGTACTCTGCAATCCGTTCTCTCAATCCATCGAGACCTTCGGTTACTTTTTCATTTGGGTGTCCAGCTAATTTTTTTGCTCCGGCATCGACCTTAATGCCTGGAATCATCCCAGCGTCTTTGATCACCGTAATAAAGGGGACTCCATCTGTTGTAGATTGTCGAATTGTTTCATCATAAAGAATTGGGCCGCTGATGTATTCCGACAGACCAGGAGTCATCAAAATAAGCTGTCGATACGCTTGTCGATAGACTTCTGTGGCTGGGATTCCTAGCTTCTGAAACCGCTTATTGCATGTTCCATTACTCTCATCCATAGCCAAGATACCTTTTCTTTTGGCAACCATAGACTTAGCTGTCATACGTAGCTCTTGCTCGTATGTACTCAGGTCAACCTCCTAGCAAGTTTTAGAATTTCTTACTTATTGCTTTTGCAAGTGTTATTGATATATAATCTCAATAACACTTGGTTGTCAAATGAGTCCATTCTTCAATGGATGGACTTTTCTGTCCTACCATTAAGGTAAGAAAATGCCTTTATAATCGATTAATTCTACGTTTTAATGTGTTGGCATGCTTTAGAAAAAACATTTATGCTTTGACATCATTCTCTTTAATGAGAATAAATATAGTTAATGACTTAGGAGTTACGCATTGACAAAATCGTGATGATGGGGTCAAGCAAGCGTCGTCTCCGTTAGATTTTCTAAAATGAACTGGCGAATCACCGGCACAAATAGCTGACGCGATATCTCATAGCAGTTGTTGATAATGCCTTTGA
>JBCCWF010000666.1:0-2926 GCA_039194035.1 Cyanobacteria bacterium P01_E01_bin.6
AATATTGGTTCAACTTAAGCACGGAGCGCTATAGCAAGTCCCTAAGTGTTAAGGGGTATCGATGTTTGGAGAGACAATGCTAGCGATGGGGATGGTTGCAACAGCGGTCACTTCAAGCTGTGATAATCGGCGTTTCAACCTCATTAGCAGGACTCCAGCGATACTTGAAACAAGAACTAATCCTAACCAAACATAGGAGCCATTCACGGGATGGTCGAGAGCCCACCCTCCTAATGCAGGGCCAATCAAGAATCCAATGGCCCAACATTCAGATTCTAGTGAAAAATAGATGCCTCGAAGATGCTGGGGGGCGATGTCGCTCACAATGGCTGTGGCTGAAGGTGCGTAGAGAACTTCGGCGATCGCAATCACGGAAAATGCGCCTACTGCAACAATGACGGCATTGGTGGGAACGACCCCAATCACCCATATGAGCAAAAATCCTCCTGCCCATAGGGTTAATGATCCCAATAACACCGTGACATGATTGAATGGCTGCAATCTACGAGTAATCGGTAGCTGAAATACGATTTTTAAAGCCGCATGCCATACGAAAAAATAGCTAATCCATTGTTCGGAGAATCCTGTGGTGGTGTTTCCTGCGGGCACAAAATTCGCTAGATAGAGAGGGAGTGTGCTGCTGAGTTGAGCCGCATAGGTTGTGAAGATAAGATTTGCCATCAGATAGGTGACGAAGGTGCGATCGCCCAACGCGGATCGCCAATTGCGCAATAGATTGGGAGAGGTGTGTTGGACTGATGGGTTTTGAGGGGGAAGCGTTTCGGCGATCGCCCACATCATCACGAATCCAAACAGTAAATAAGCAACACCCTTGCTGATGAACAGGATGCGGAAGCTACCCGACATAGCAATGTATTGCCCAGCTAAAAATGCTCCCAATCCTAATCCCAGATTGTCGGCGAGCCGAGTCAAGGCAAAGGCTTCTGCTCGCTGGTGCGCTGACGTGAGATCAGTCGTCATCGCTAGTGTCGCTGGCCAATAGAAACTAATGCCCAAGCCCAGCAGCACATTTCCTACAATCAGCAGGGGCATGGTTTCGGCAGCCGCCAGAACAAAGCACGCCAGTGCTGAAATGACTGACGACAAGAGCAAGGTGCCACGACGCCCAACGCCAGGAGTTTCGACAGTATTGCCTGCTAAAAAGCGGCCAATCGTTCCTGAAACTCCACTACAGCCCAAGGCCAGCCCAACTTGAGTCGGCGAGAACCCTAGCTGATTGACAAAATAAATGGACGCGTAAACAAGGGTAAAGCCTTGGCCAATGAAGAGTAGCAGTTGTCCTGCTGCCAAAATCCAAATTTCTGGTCTCAGGTCTGGGAACCAGGCCAGGAGAGACTTCGTTGGCTCAAAAGACAGGTTCGACTGCCCCATACCCCTCCTTGGTGATGTTGCACGGGTCTCTTGTTACTGTATCGCCCAACAGGATTCCGTGCTGTCTCCTTGCCTAGAGTTGACTTCTGTCTTTGCCTAATTTGCTAGATGCCTCGGCTCAACCCTAGGATTTTCTGAGGTTTCTATTGTTTTGCATTACGTGAGCATCGAATCGGTTATTAGTGTATTTCACTAAAACAAATCACAACTCCATCCAAGATAATGGAGGGCGATCGCCTTTAGTCTTTGTTCGATGAGTGATGAATGATGAGCTAGAGGAACCTTGAAGAGCTTATTCTCAATCAAGAAATAATGAGTATTTAGTTATCTGTAGTTCAACACTGATAGATACTTTTTCCCCGTGATGACTGTTCTTTTGGTGAAATTGACTATAATGTAACAATAATTCACTATCGCTCTAAGCGGAGGCTGATCCAATACCTGTGTTTACAACTGCTCTTCGACCAACAACCGCATCAAATACAGCATCGACTCAACGTCCTTTGGATCTGTTTAGCGCAATTGACGAATTAAAGCGCGAGTTAAATGCTGTGGTTCTTGCCCACTACTACCAAGATCCAGATATTCAGGACATTGCAGACTACATTGGCGACTCGCTAGGACTCTCTCGGCAGGCGGCAGAAACAAACGCCGACGTGATAGTTTTCGCGGGGGTTCACTTTATGGCAGAAACTGCCAAAATTCTCAACCCAGGAAAACAAGTGCTTTTGCCAGATTTAGAGGCAGGATGTTCTCTAGCCGAGAGTTGTCCTCCAGACAAATTTGCTGCTTTCAAAGCGGCTCATCCTGACCATGTCGTCGTGTCATACATCAACTGCACCGCTGAAATCAAAGCGATGAGTGACATCATTTGTACGAGTTCCAACGCGGTTCATATTGTTGAGCAAATTCCAGAGGATCAGCCGATTATATTTGCACCGGATCAAAACTTAGGTCGGTATGTAATGGAGCAGACCGGACGTCATTTGTTGCTCTGGAAAGGAAGTTGTATTGTTCATGAGACGTTTTCCGAGAAAAAGCTGGTTCAGCTGCAGATGATGCATCCGGAGGCAGAGATCATTGCGCACCCAGAATGTGAAGAGCCAGTGCTACGGCATGCAAAGTTTATTGGGTCAACAACTGCGTTGCTGAAATATAGCCAACGTAGCAGTAGTGAGGCGTTCATCGTGGCTACAGAACCCGGTATTATTCATCAGATGGAAAAAGCATCGCCGGATAAACGCTTTTTTCCTGCACCGTCGATACACAACTGTGCCTGTAATGAATGCCCTTACATGCGACTCAATACGCTTGAGAAAGTTTATGATGCGATGAAAAATCGAACCCCCGAAATTACACTACCCCAAGAGATTTGTCATGCAGCGCTGAAGCCAATTCAGCGCATGTTAGAGATGAGTCAATAAGTGCCTGAGCGCAATTAAAAGCAAACCCTCAAATCTTGTGCCGCTCATATGCAGGCAAGTTCAATTCACGACTTGGCAAGGTTTACGAAAAAATAAGGGTTTGGGGGGGG
>JBCCWF010000667.1:0-2904 GCA_039194035.1 Cyanobacteria bacterium P01_E01_bin.6
AGAGACTCTCCTGCTTTTCTTCAGCTGATTTGATGGTTAGACCAGTTTTATTCTTTCGAACAGATGGTGGTTTTGAGTAGATGCTCTGACAACACTAGCCTTCCCCTACGCCACTATAGGCGGGTCGGGGCTTCAATGATGGAGTCGAAAACCGGACAATTTTCTTGATTAACCAAGGAGCAAGGCGATCGCACCACAGGGCGAGATGTCCTTGCCAACCGACAACAATTTCAGAAGCATCGCGACGCAACCCTTGCACAAGAGCCCTCGCAACACGCTGAGTACTCATGGGCATCATGCCTCGAAACAATGCAAATCGACGAACCATGTCTGTATCTGTCAACGATGGTAGGAGCACCGAGACGTTGACATTATGTTCAGCGAGTTCGCACCGCAAGGCTTGCGTAAAGCCAACGATCGCGAACTTAGTTGCTGAATAGGTTGCCATTGTCGGTGCAGCGACCTTCCCCATTAGGCTGGATACATTCACAATGTTGCCTTCTCGTAGAGTTGCCATGCGTCGCCCCAGGATCTGAGTAATGGTATACAGTCCCAAGAGATTCGTATTAATTTCTGCTTGGACTTCAGAAATTGAAGATTTTAGAAATGGCGTTTGATGGGCAACTCCAGCACAGTTAATTAACAAATGGATCGGGCCATAATCCTTCCAGGCACGGGCGATCGAAATATTAACGTCCTTGACCTGCGTCAAGTCCAGGGTAAGAGGCACCGCCTCAACGCCTAACGTCTCAATATCAGCCGCAACATGTGCAAGAGAGCTTGGATTACGAGCAGTCAACAGAATACGTTGCATACCCTGCTGCGCAAGCTCAAGGGCGATCGCCCGCCCAATTCCGCGAGATGCTCCAGTTACGAGAGCAGTCTTTCCTGCTAATTTCATAGAAACCTCCTTTGGTGAGGTTCAGCCGTTCCATTTTTCACGTGACGCAGCGATTGCAATCGTCACATGGAAAGCAGCTAAACCAAAGTATTTGCACAACCAGCCTCTTTGAGGCGAATTCACTGAAACCTGATGAATCGTTTGGGAACACAAACCATGCGCTAGTCATTCAAAGCGACATGCGAATCAACATCAGCTAGAGAACATTTCAGGGAACCAAACGAGATGCGCTGCAGCGGCAAATGAGCTTACTGCTCAATCTGAGATGACGGTTACGAGGTCGTTAACAGGGAACATTCAACACATCGCCCATTGGCAGAATCAGGTCGGATGAACCGATCGACGAATCACTTGAAATGGGAACTAGGAACAGATTTTTCAAGCGATCGCCATAATGCACGTGACCTCAACAGATAAGCTTTCGTCAAAACCAAATAACCTATCGAGCAACCAGACAGTAGAACATTTTCTCCTCAACAAAATCGATTCATTCAATGTGCGGTGCTCCATGTACACAACGCTAGCAACGGGATCAAGAAGCGACAACATTTCTTTATAAAAGACGATTTTTGACATATTTCTTCATATTTTTCTTAATTCTATATTTGCAAAAATGCTGCATTTAAAATACGGTTTACCCTTTTCAGCTAGGCAATTGACGGATTGATCTTAAATAGAGGATCAGTCGATATTTCTGAGAAAATCGTATTCTCGTCAACTCGACGTTCAGTTTCATGGGGCAATTTTTGACAATTTATGTCTGGGTGGATATGAGGGAATCCGTGTTTTGAATCTCGACGTGATTCATACTCATCTGAGCTGAGCACAAAACCGCTGGCGTCAATATCATCTCGGATGACCCATGTGGTTCTGCTGCGTCCAGCTACTTACCCGATATTGCATACTTCTGATGAACATCAGTGCTTCTAGAAGCTGAATTCTAGAAGCACTGATGGTGTTCTTTATTTCTTATCCTAGAAAAAAATAAATCTGCCCATTCTGAGGTTGCGTTCAATATCGCTCTTGATACAAAGCTCTCTTTTCTAATGATTGAGTGCTACCAAGTGACATTACATGGTTTTTAGTATCCGTTGGGCTTGTCGGAACAGATGTTGTTTTTTCCGATAGTGAAATCTTGGGGATGCTTTCAGTTTGAACATCATGCGTTCAAGATTCTCCTTCGCTGCTTCTGTCTCTCCATCTTGTAATTGGATGTTTGCCAACATCAACGATGCTTCAGGGTGACTCCAACGCTTAATGTCATCCTGCAAGTGCTTTTTTGCCTCTGCCCATTCTTTGAGTTCAAACAAAACTGTTCCATACACTAAAGAGGCTTCACCAAATTTGTAATCCAAATCTTCCTTGAGCAAAAGTTCTAGGTGTTGCTTTGCGGACTCATATTGCTTTTGATCAACTTCAACGGCAGCAATTCCCCAAAGTGCATGACTATTCTTGGGTGCTTGAGCCAGTGCTTCTTCATATGAATGGATAGCCCGATCCAGCTGCCGTGCTTCTGTGAGAAGGTTGCCGAGTGTTATAAATTGGTGCGCATTGCCAATGTTTTTAGCCGCAGCTTCCGCGTCCCAAATTTTATTCCGATATGTCCAGCGCTTGAAAGTAGCAGGGAGTGGAATGTTGATGTAAGGCAATCGACGAACCACGAAGTAAATCACTGCTCCTGGTATGTTGAGGAAAATCAGAATCCATAGCCAGGTATTTTTTTCCGGGTCATTTCGAACGCAGTCAAAAATCATCAGCATCCAAAAACCAGAGGCAAGTAGGGTCATTGCGGGAATCATGGGCTTCGACTCGTAAGAACGCACGACATTTGAGCCATCAAGGATGGACGTGAAATGGCTTAACCAATACATCAATCACTAATTTTACGCATTATGTGAGTTAAATTAAGCCCTTATATATAGAGGGTTTCAGCTAGCATCAAAATCTGGAGATTGGACAGTTTCGACGTATCTACGTCATTTCAGCGATCAACTCACATAAGG
>JBCCWF010000668.1:0-2900 GCA_039194035.1 Cyanobacteria bacterium P01_E01_bin.6
CGAGAGGATTGGCTAAGTCAGGAAATTAGTATCATTGAAGAAAATATCAGAGCTGAGTCTAAATTGGAGGATAATTTTGGGAATTTCGAAACAACTGAGTGGGATGCCGTTGTTTCAGCATCGAAGCATTATTTGGAACTAGAGCTAGACTTTATTGATTCTTTGGACTTAGCTGGTTGGCAATACAACGATGTTAGACCCAAATTTCGGACCGAGTTACTGGAAGGTCGCCTATCGTTTCTCAATGTATTGAAAAGTGAGTTGTCTCCAGATGACGATTAATAAAGCTGTTATCTATCGGTAAAAAAGACAAAAGCGATGAGACAGTTGAGAGTACCCGAGAATTTCCAGACCGAATCCTTGATTTTCTGGTAAAAAGGGCACAGACTCGAACTTGTACAAACCCAGCCTTCACAACTTCCCCCACCCCCTTGCCTCGCCACCTCATCTCCCATATAGTTTACGTAGGGTTCGAAATGTTCGAGCCCCGGGGCGTAGAAACCTCACCTAAGGCGGCGGGTGCAGCCGCACAATGCACCTCCTCGAACAATTCTATTGGTCGGTCTCTAGTCGTTCTGCTGTCAATATTGATGTGCAATTTCCTAAGCGTTGGTAGTGCAATCATTTTCCATTCTTTAAATGTTATATCAGGCAATAGGATACCGTTTCTGCCGAAGGGACGGCAGAACTTAGAGTTATGTTTTACCTGCAAGAAGGATCATTAGTCTCTACGTGGTCATGTTGGTTTTTCTCAACAGCCACACTATTTTTTCCGCCTTCTGTTTCCAGAAGAACAAACAGGTGGGGCCAATAGGAGGCTCGGCCTTTCAAGTACAGGGGAAGGGGTATACCCATCTTCCTGCTGACCACCCGACCAGACGCCACTCACCCTGTCTGCCGTCCTTGCGCAGGACCTCCGGTTTTCATCTTCACCGGAGTATTTTGTTTCATGTACTCACAATGCTGCGCTTTTAGCACCCATCTTTCTTGTAAGCTGGAACAGCTCTTTTCTCTGCTCAAGAGGAATATGCCTCGGTCTGAAGCGATCATTCTTAAGCCACATCCTGTGCATGATAATTGCCAATTTACGGGCTACAGCGATACGAGCTTTCGAGAAGCCAATACGTTTTGCAAGCCTCACACCCCATGCCTTGAGAGAGCACCAGTGATTGGTGACCGTGAGCAAAACCGTAGCAGCTGTTACAAGAGCTCGTCTGGTAATGGGATCTCCACGCTTTGATATGCCAGATTTATAGTCCATTTCACCTGACTGGAATTGGCGTGGTGTGAGGCCAAAATAGGCAGCAACATCTGATGACTTCTTGAACCGTTCTGGATTGTCTACCGCAGCATAAAAAGAAAGTGCTGTGATGGGACCAACTCCAGGAATGCCCATAAACAGTTTGACCATGGGAATACTATCTGCAACTTCTTCCACCTGTTGCGTCAGCGGCTTTATCTTTGCACATGCCTCACGGTACAAGTTGAGTGAAGGTAGAACGATTTTGCGAAGCTTAAAGCCCTCCCGTTCTGCTGTTGAGAGCGCTTCAATTACACGAGTATAAAATGTGGTTGGACAGACACTGCCTCTGGCGACAACCAGTCCAAACGGCTTCAAGATACCTGCAATATGGTTTTCCAGACTAACCTTTTGACTTACCAGATAATCACGCATTGCAAGTAATGCTCGGGTTTCTTGAGCAGCTTGAGAGCGTACAATGACAACTTTTAGAAAGTCCTCACCACCTAGGCGCAACAGTTGTGCCAAACCGCGTGCATCATTCTTATCAGTCTTGTTGCGGAATGTTGCCAGAAATCGATGGGCTTGAAACGTCTCTAGAACAACCACATTCAAGCCATGTTGGCAAAGACCGCCATGCAACCAGCTACTCATCGTTCCAGATTCTAGTGCGACCCTCAAAGAAGCTTCTAAATCAACCCGGTTTTTAAGCCAGCCAAAAATGTCCCCCGGTCGCGTGAGACATTTGCCCTCAGCAATGATCTTGCCTTTGCTATCGAGAACACAGATGCTTGTTTGCTTTTGGGATACATCAAGCCCAACATAATAATCTGCCATCCTTCTTCCTCTGATATGTGTTGAAAAGCTCAAATCTACAGCATCTGCTGCAAGACAGCAGAACGGCTAAATCATAGGAGGCTGTGGCGTATGTCCAGGGCCTCCGGGCCTAAAGGTCATGGCGGTCGTCTGACGGCGACTTATGAACTCCCCGGCTGCTTGGGTTTACCCGGCAGCCGTTTGATTTTTAAACGGGAGTTACAGATTTGAAACATATCAATACCTTCATGCAAATGGCTGTCCTGCTTATTTGAGCAGTGTTGATCAGTTTTATATCGCGCAAGATATCAAGACACTGACCTTCATAATTTGAAGAGATTGCGATGAGTATCAAATAAGCGGAAGAGGATGATGGACGTTCCCACACACACCAGTCCTAAACATCCTCTTAAGTGCAGCCGCGCCCCGGAGAGTTGTTGCACACGTGGCTCTCCGGGGTTTCTTTTGGTGGTCTCTAAGTTCAGCAAGATGAACGACTGACTATTCCACATAGTCCTTGAAAGATACGGCACTTTCGGCAAACGCTTCTCCAATCGAAGCAATGTGTTGTGCTACTATACCAAAGTCATCGGTGTTTAGCTTATCCCAACCAGAATAGAATATTGTGTCACCATCGATTACAACTTGAACATCATATTTAGTTTTAAGTTCGATTAGCGTAGCCTGCGTAGCTGGAGAAAGAATTTGAACCAATGCCAATTCTTTTGCCTTCACATCTTCGGGTGGATTTCCCCACCGGTCCGCTATCGAGATATTAAACTGTCGGTTGAATTCGACAGACTCAGTTTGAAAATCTCGCCGGCTCTCCCCCGCAACATTTTCA
>JBCCWF010000669.1:0-2900 GCA_039194035.1 Cyanobacteria bacterium P01_E01_bin.6
GATTTTTCATTGTGTTTCCCTATAAATAAGATACGAAGTAATACGTGAGTAAAAAGTAGTTGATTCTCTAAAACTGAACTTACAGGAATCAAGGAATGTATTCAGCCTTGCATCAAGTACACCTGAAAATTCAAGATTAACGCCAGGTCCGGAGTGTTCCACGAAATGTCTCCGTTTTGAGCTTCATTTTGCGGCAACGTGACTGACCAGGTTGTGAAAATGCTGGACAAGAAATAGGGATCCGAGGAAGCTGCAGCTAGGTCTGATTGTTTGAGTTGCTCATCGGATGTCGTAATACTGTTAGTGTTCCCCTTTTTGTCCGCCTCAAGCCCTTGATATTCACCCACTTTGTGTGACGACGGACTCTTCAAGGTAGCTTCAGCCACAAAAGCAAACTCCTTTGTTTTCCATCGATTTAGGTAAAAGCCATTGTCCTTAATCGTGGCATGATATCCTTTCTCGGCGTCGTTTTCTGGCAAACCTTCGAAGTAGACCTCGACGCTCGTCACGCGAATCCGATCGTAGCCAGTAAAGAGGCGGGACTCATCTATTGATTTGACGGGTTTCTGTGATGGATCTACTTGCAGAAAGAAATCGATGGGCAGATCTATTGGATCGCCGTTGGAAAGCGCCTTCCGCTGTGCATTGGTCAGAGGGTGATAGATATGGCAAATGGCGGCCTTCGAAGGGCTGGTGAACCCACGCAAGCGTCGATCCTCAGCCTGTTCCATTTGACCTGAGACTTTTGCCATTCCAGCGATGTCATTGAGGGTAGTTAAGAAGTTTACGCCTACACTCGGTGAGTCCTCTAAAGCCCAATAGCGGAAAGCGTTGTTGTAGTTTTCAATGTCAAGGATTAGATCGCGTTTGGTGTCGAGGTAACGTTGCCGAAGCAGTAGCGCAATCTCATGCACCTGTTCAGTCTCTGCGTTTGTGGCATCAACGAAGTTCTTGATACGTTGCTCATGCGCCTGGTAAAGCTTGCGATTCATCAACAATTCGACGATCTGGCCTTGCAAATTGGCAATCGTGATGCGGTTGTCCATCGCGGCTTGGCCGTAGATCAGCAGAATGCGTCCCTCGGCACGATACTTAGCAGCGGCTGGTCCAAGTGTGCTATCGGAGATATACGGATCGAGCGCAGAATCCCAGCGTTCTTTAAGCGTCTTCCAATCAGTATCCGACATACTTGCCGCCTCCGCTGCATCCGGCAATTGGCCCACAGAATCCGTGTTGCTTTTTGAGCCGACATCGCTCACCAGCTTCTCGATGTTTTCACCGATCTTGATCATTGCATTCACTGATTGCAAGATTTTGACAACTGTCTCCAATTGCTTAACAAGATTGGCAATTGCGCCGGCACTACTACTTATCGTCGTTACGGCACTGATACCACCAGTGACCGCAACACCGAGACTGGCGACACCCTCGAAGCCGGCTAACCAAGCCTGTGCTTCCGCCTCGGCTTTCTTTTCTTCGATGGCTTCTTGAAAAGCCGTTCGTGCGCTCTCTAATGGACCAGGTGCCGCAACATGAGGCTCTTTGTTGTTATTTCGCAAACCTGCCCGTTGCCTGTTGAAGACTTTGATATTTTCCTTCATAGCAGCTTGAGCAGCTGCAAGCTGATTGTTGTTTAGGTCTTGGATCTTTTGGTCAATCTCACTGATTTTGGATTCGACGCTGTTTTGGATTTGCTGGGCTAATCCTTGCCGTGTTTTTAAGTCTGTCTCCTGACTTATGTAGTTGTTGAATGCTGTCTCAATGCCCAGTGCTGCTTCGACATCGGTCATAATCAATCTTCTTTGCCGACTAAGACCAAGCTTTGGCACATAGTAAGGCGTCTTGGGCCGATCCAATTGCAGGAGCTGCGATGCTGCTTGGTAACCCATGGCGGACATTTCGCTGAGGCTATCCTGCCTCCAAGAAATCCCGAATGTATTTTTCTTGACCCAGTTCAGTCGACTCCGGGCTTCATCCGCGTCTGTCGCCAGCTCCTTGAAGGATTGTTGAAAAGACTCAACTAACATCCAATAGAAATCGGAACCAATGTTCCAATCATTTGGCACAGTACGTCTCTGTAGGAAACTAGACTGTCTAGGCGGATCACTCATTGCAACTTGGCAATCGAGTCCACCACCGTCAAGTCTTAATGAATAAAAGCTCTCGCCAGTCAGAAGCGCGAGCGGCCCTGCGGCTTCTAAAGGTTGCCCGTTCTTAAGCACCTCTTGGACTCTCAAACGAACAAGAGTGTTGGGATCCGCATCGCTGTCCCAGAATGTGAGCTTGCCATCACTTTTGAAGTTCCACTTGCGGCAAACAATCACAATACAATTACGGCCCGACAAATCAATCGAAAAATTTTGATCCCGTTCGAAATCGAAGTCAATCTTGTCAGCATAAATCACCAAATGCTTCCATTCGTGCTCCGTGTTAGCCTGTTGAATTAATGATTTCAAATCTTTGAGGTGATATTGTCGAACATTGAGTGCTTGAGACTTCTTGTTCCAAAATATTCTATCAGGGATCTGATCAATTCTTATGTTAGCAATCGTTTGAACTGTCATATATGACTCCTCTAATAGAGAAAACTCTTGTTTTCAAATCGAACATAGTTCAGATGAAATCTTTAATGATATGACTTTTTACATGCATGCAATAGTTAAATGCCTATGAGAGCTGCTTGATGATGTAGAAAAGCTTTGAAAAAATTGCACATGCTGTGATTACGACATTGAAGTCACTCCTCTAGATTGAGTAGTAAAAGGAAGTAATACTAGCCAAGAGAGTGCTGTATTCAAGCCACTTATGTTTGAGTTGAGACGCATATGCAGGAGGGGGATAGAAACAAGGAAAGGGTAGCAGTTTGGGCAGGCATATGACGAAGATGGATGGAGACGCCC
>JBCCWF010000670.1:0-2871 GCA_039194035.1 Cyanobacteria bacterium P01_E01_bin.6
GCGCGCCCCTCGGGGGCGCGCTCCAGTTCTTTAAAAGTGAGTTTATTTATGCCTATCGACTTATTGGGATGCATTCAGATAGTCGTTGGCGATCGCCAAAATTCTCTCTGAAGCATGTCCATCTCCGAAGGGATTCACGGCTGTTGCCATCACATCGTAAGCAGCGTCATCACCGAGTAAGGCAGAAGCTTCGGCAACGATGGTGTCTGGAGTGGTGCCTACCAGCTTGGCCGTACCAGCAGCGATCGCCTCAGGTCGTTCCGTCGTATCGCGGAGCACAAGCACTGGCTTACCCAGGCTGGGAGCTTCTTCCTGGAGTCCCCCAGAATCGGTCAGAAGGAGGTGCGATCGCTGAATCGCTCCGACCAACTCACCATAATCAAGTGGTTCCGTCAAAAACGCGCGCGGATGGTCACCCAACAACGCGTTCAAGGGTTCTCGAACCGTTGGGTTACGATGCAATGGCAGCAATAATGCGGTGTCTGGAAAAGCATCCAAAATGCGCAAGAAACTCTCTGCAATGCGCTCCAGCGGCTCGCCCCAATTTTCTCGTCGATGAACCGTGGACAACAACACCCGGTATTTCCCCCAGTCCAGCCCTTGAATCGGGCAATCGGGACGACGATCCGCTACCGATAACAGTGCATCAATCACGGTATTCCCAGTGTGATGAATCGCTCCAACCACATCCGATGCTTTTAAGTTCTCAACGGCTTTTGACGTAGGAGCAAAGTGGAGCTGAGCAATCTGAGAAATGAGACGACGATTGGCTTCTTCTGGATAAGGGTTCAATAAGTCATCTGTCCTCAGCCCTGCCTCCACATGACCCACAGGAATTTTTTGGTAGAAAGAGGCGATCGCCGCCGCAAAAGCAGTTGTCGTATCTCCTTGCACAATCACCAACTGGGGCTGCAACGACTGAAACAACGCTTGTAACCCTTGCAAACTCCGACAGGTAATATCGGTTAGCGTTTGCTTGGGTTGCATGATGTTCAGATCTTCATCAGCCTGGAGTTGAAACAAGTCCATCACTTGGGCCACCATCTCACGGTGTTGCCCTGTCAACACGACCCGCGTTTCAAGCGTCGTGCAAGCACGAAACGTTTGAATCACAGGAGCTAGCTTAATCGCCTCTGGGCGCGTTCCGAGGATGATACAGACTCGATGAATAGACTCAGGCATGAAGATGGGTAATAGGCGAACAGAACGATTCTACAGAATTCTTCTCCGATTGAGGGAGCACCCCCACAAACATGACATAATGAGGGGCGCGTTGACTCAAATGAGACAAATGAGAAGGCTTGGCGAAAATCGAGCTGGTTGAATTGAGTCTAAAAGAACGCGAGTAGAACCTGTTACATTCAAATACACATGATTCGGAGGAAGGCGTGAGAGCGTTAGTCGTGGGAAATGGAGGTCGAGAACATGCGATCGCCTGGAAACTTACACAATCCGACCGTATCGATCATGTGTATTGTGTGCCTGGCAATGGCGGGACTGCCCGCACTCCCAAATGCAGCAATATTGCAATGGAAGTCACAGATTTTGAAGGCATTGAACGGTTTGCTCTTGTCAACAACGCCTCACTCATTGTTGTTGGGCCAGAGGTTCCCCTCGCCGCAGGTATCACAGATGTTCTCCAAGGGAAGGGCTTGGAAATTTTTGGGCCAACGCAAGCAGGGGCTCAAATCGAATCGAGTAAGGCTTGGGCCAAAGCTCTGATGGAAACCGCAAAAATCCCAACGGCGAAAGCAGCCGTCTTCACAGACGCAGCTTCTGCTATTCAGTATGTGAAGACTGAAGGGGCACCGATTGTTGTTAAAGCCGATGGCCTTGCTGCTGGAAAAGGAGTGACCGTTGCCCAGACAGTTGACGAAGCGCTAGAAGCTATCAAGGATGCGTTTAGCGGACGGTTTGGCGATGCGGGACAACGTCTTGTCATTGAAGAATTTTTAACAGGCCAGGAAGTCTCCGTATTGGCGGTGACAGATGGGCAGACCATACGCCCGTTGCTCCCAGCCCAAGATCATAAGACGATTGGAGAAGGAGATATTGGAGCCAATACAGGTGGCATGGGAGCTTACGCTCCTACCCCTGTCATTTCACTACCCTTGTTAGAACGAGTCCAGGCCGAGATTCTTGAACCGACTCTCCAGGCATTGCAGAATAAGGGAATCGACTATCGTGGGGTTTTGTATGCAGGGCTAATCATTACTCCTGAGGGAAACCCAAAAGTCATTGAATTCAACTGCCGCTTTGGGGATCCAGAAATTCAGGCTGTATTGCCGCTATTAGATATGCCGCTGGATCAACTACTCCTGGCCTGTACTCAGCAAAAACTGGCCGATTTACCCCCCATTCCTTGGAAAGAGGCAGCGGCAGCCTGTGTGGTTCTAGCTTCAGGGGGTTACCCAGATTCCTATCAAAAAGGCTATGTCATCTCTGGATTAGCAGATGCCGAAGAGAAGGGTGCTGTTGTCTTTCATGCTGGAACAAAGCTCGTTGATGGACATGTGGTCACGGATGGGGGTCGGGTACTAGGAGTGACGGGACTGGGTGACACCTTTGAAGGGGCGATCGCTCAAGCGTACAAAGCCCTTGCCTCAATCAAATTTGAGGACAGTTATTACCGTCGCGACATTGGTCATCGTGTCCTTCAATCGAAACGAATGTGATAGTCAAAAATTAACAGTCTCGACTGTCGGCCCACATTAGGCACTGTCGTTTGGGTTTATTATCCTAAACACGCTAGTCCAAAACTATGCACTTTAGTGCAAGGCTTTAGCTGCTACACACCTTTGGAATAGGTATCTTGTGAAAGTCGGCATCTTGCTGGGCGCTAGTCAGACAGTCTAGTAACCAAAGCGTAGA
>JBCCWF010000671.1:0-2865 GCA_039194035.1 Cyanobacteria bacterium P01_E01_bin.6
CGACCGCACCATTGAACTGCATGGAGAGGTGACAGTAAATGCGATCGCCGCCGTCCTCAGGCATGAGTACGTAACGCCTGCGTACGATGCGACACGAAAAAGCATCAGAAGCTTAGCAAAAAAGTATAAAGACGATCTTCGCAAAGCCTGTTATGGGCTTCTGCGCCGCCGAGTTGATGGTGCTGTATCGCCAACTGCGCGACAGATCTATGCAAATTACCTTGTTCAGATGGAGGAAGCGGCATGACAGTCATTCAGTTGCAACCTTACCTAGAGCTGAACGAATGGATTGAGGCCACCGATGAGCTATTAGCCATAAACTCAGGCGATCTACCCGATGGTGAAGTGAATTGGCTATTGGCGATCGCCCACCTAAAATACCTCGCCAGAACTAGAGGCACGATGCTGCGGGCTTTCCTTCAAGTGGCGCAGGAAAACATATCTTATGCAGTCATGGTCGGCAAGATGACGACTCAGGAGCGTTTGTTGATGGAGTACCTGTCGGTTGGAGTGGCGATCGCGCAACGATTGTACCCGGCGATGGATTGGTGTTCGGAGATTGAAGCGAACGAATTCGGGAGAGAGGGTAATTGAATGAAATTTGACGCGGTTCGATTTAGGCAAGACTACGGGGCGATCGCTCCCCATTTTTGCGAACTTTTGATTAGGGAACAAGAGGAAGGCAATCCAGTTTGTAAAGGGGAAAAGAGGAAGGATGGAAACTAAAACGCAGCCATTTGTTGATATCGAATATCGAAAAACAACATCATCCAATATCCATTTAGAGGATTTATTGAACGGTAGGATTTCGGACATTTTCAGATACGAGATGGGCAACATTCTTTTGAATATTGCCGACTTGAATAATGTCGCAGATTCAGAGCGAAAGATTTCGATCGCTCTAGAGATTAAACCAAATGAGAATCGTGACATTGCAGACATCAAAGTGAATGTCTCTTCAAGTTGCAACAGCCACTCAAAGTGTTGGAAAACTTCTTTTCTTATTGGTGAAACAGCTCGAACAATTGAAGCCGTTGAGCGCTATTCTCCCCCTCGCGACGCTGAAGGAAATCCAATTGAGGAGCCGATCGAAAGTAATGAGGGAGTGCTTTGTAACATTGAGCTTGGCAGTATTTATTCAGGCGCTGTTTCGGAAGCGTTTGATCATGCACTGAGCGAAGTCTTGCTCAACATTGTTGACGTGAACAATCAAGCGTTAGCAACCCGAAGAATCACCATCAAGGCATCAATAAAGCCGAGTTTTACGAGAGACTACGCAGCATTAACTGTCAAGGTCGTAAGCAGTAGTAATGGCCAAACAAAGCCAATTGAAACCGCGATGACGATTCAACGTAGTGCTGACATGGTGATGGCGACAGAGCGGGCAATTCCTCAACAGAAAAGTTTGTTTGAAAACCGAGTTTCTTTATAGGAGATATACAGATGTTTGACTCTTTGATTGAGCAAATCCAGAAGGCCGTTAGCCCTGAGATTGTGGCTGTTGACGGAAACGTTTATGTCTCGCGCAGGGTTGAATTGCCTCCTTCAGAGCCGATGGTTACCCCTCTTGAAACGCAAACATTGCAGTCAATTATTGATTACATCAACTCTGATTTTGATGGAATATCAGCAGACCTAGCCTTAATCATTCACGTTTTAAGCCCCACTGAGGTTCATTTGATTGACGCCGTTGAGGGACGACACAACACCCGTAATCAATGGCTAATTGCTGATTGTTCAGAGGTGCGACATAACCAATTCCCATTTGACCGCTTCCTTGACGTAGAGACGTTCATTATCAAGACTCAAGCTTTTTTCGTTCCCTCAAAAGTGCGATCGCAGCTTTTACAATGCGTTTCATCTGTTGATGCTTCTGAATCATTGCAAGCCAATGACGATGGAGTGAGCCAGACTGCAACAGTTAAAAAAGGTGTTCGATTGTCGCTTGAGACAATTCCTAACCCTGTCGAATTGAAGCCCTACAGAACCTTCTCAGAAATTGAGCAACCATCGTCTGATTTCATTTTCAGAATTAAGAAAGAAGGCGATGAAATTAAAGCCGCATTATTTGAATCTGGCAGTGCTCAATGGAAATTAGAAGCGATTACTAGTATCGCTGACTTCTTAAAGGCTCGACTACCAAAAGTAACGACTATTTCTTAGTAACAAAAACCCCGCGACACCAAGTGAGGGCGATCGCGGGGTATGGGATTTTCAAAAGAGAAAAAAATGCTTACCCAAGATTATACAGCACAAAAACCTGAACATCAGCCTGTTCGCTCAAGTGAAGAGTTTAACGATGCTCTTCAACAGCGGAAGAACCAATCTTATGACGAGTTCCTATTAAGCCCGTATTGGCAAGATGTGCGATCGCTAGTTTTGCGTCGTGACAAATATTGCCAAGCTTGCGGATCTCACGAACTTCTTCAAGTGCATCACAAAACATATGAGCACCGTGGTGATGAATTAAGGCACCTAGAGGATTTAACAACGTTGTGTAAGCAGTGCCATATCAACGCTCGCACAGTCCAGCAAAAGGAGGCTTGAGTATGCAGTGGTTTAGGCACGATTTGTCGACTAGAGATAGCGACCAAATATTTGAACTCATAGAAGCTCATGGAGTTCAAGGATATGGGATCTGGTGGGTCATTTTGGAAGAATGCTACAGCGTGGAATCGAATGGATTTCAGGTGGAAGCATCAGAAACCTGGTTTAAGAGGCTCAGCAAAAATCTAAATCTCACGGACTGGAGAACCATCATAAGAGTTCTCGACACCATGGCGAATCTAGGGCTAATAGATTCGCAGATGTGGGCAGAACACATAGTCGTTGTCCCAGGCATCTCAAAAAGGGCAGATGATTACA
>JBCCWF010000672.1:0-2858 GCA_039194035.1 Cyanobacteria bacterium P01_E01_bin.6
CCCCAAACCCTGGTTCCTCTGTAAACTTTGCCAAGTCGTGTGGAATAAACATGACATCAGTATGAAGATTGGAATTGTTGGGCTAGGGCTGATTGGCGGCTCTTTGGGATTAGATTTTAGGGCGCTGAACAAACATACGGTTATTGGTGTGAGCCGACGACCAGAAACCTGTGCTAAAGCCATTCAGCGTGGGGTTGTTGACGATGCGCACACCGATATCACCTTCGTTGCGTCCGCTGACGTGATTTTCATTTGTACGCCAATTGCCTATATTGCTTCGACCGTTGATCAACTCATTCCTCACCTATCCTCAACAACGATCCTTACGGATGTGGGATCGGTCAAAGCCTCTATTGTTCGCACGGTAGAGCCTCTGTGGCCTAACTTCGTGGGAGGGCATCCCATGGCAGGAACCGCCGAGAGTGGCATTGACGCAGCCCTCAGCAAGTTATTTGTCGATCGGGCGTATGTCATCACGCCGACCCAAAAAACTCTCCCTGACTCGATTGCTATGATCGAATCGTTAGCACGATCGCTCCATTCAAAAACCTATATCTGCACACCAGATGATCATGACCGAGCGGTTGCTTGGATCTCTCATCTGCCTGTGATGGTCAGCGCCAGCCTTATTGAAGCTTGCCTTAATGAGCCAAGTGATGATGTCCTGACCCTGGCTCGGACGATTGCAAGCTCAGGCTTTCGAGACACAAGCCGAGTCGGTGGGGGAAACCCAGAATTGGGCATGATGATGGCTCGCTATAATCGCGACGAAGTGGTGCGATCGCTCAAGGCTTATCAGACTCAACTTAGTACTATCACGCAGTGTATTGAAACTGAGAGTTGGTCAGAGCTAGAAGAGATTCTGCAGCATACTCAAACATCCAGATCGACCTTTCTTTGAGAGTTTGCTAGCGATCATCAATCCATCGATCATGGAATATTTGACTACTGCAACGACTTACAATACTTCAGCGTACATCCGAGCTAAGGCTAGCGTAAAAAACTTACGAACGCCTGGAACATAAGCCCTCTTGCTGAATACATCATATTGATTGCGCTCTATCTCATTGAGAATTTTCCGATAGAGCATTAATGCAGTCCATACGGGCCATCGAGCATCCTTGCTCAGTTTTCGAACCCCCTGCTCAGCCTGGATATAAAACGATTGCGCTCGATCAATCTGAAACCTCATGAGATCACTCCAGCGCTCATCAATGACGCCATTCATGAGGTCTTCTTCCGTATAGTTAAAGCGGGCAAGGTCTTCTAACGGCAGATAGATACGTCCCCGTTGGGCATCTTCGCCCACATCGCGAAGAATATTGGTCAACTGGTTCGCAATGCCCAGGGCGATCGCTTCCTGCTCAGGCTTCACAACATCACTCTTTCTGTACCACGGAACGTCACGCCCACTCGTGTCAACCCCCATGACAGCATTCGACATCAAGCCAACAGTTCCTGCGACGCGGTAGCAATAGAGATTGAGATCCTCAAATGTCTCATAGCGACTCCGATATAAATCCATTCGTTGCCCTGCAATCATGTCCTTAAAGGGCTGAATTTCAATAGGGAATCGACTTAGAGCATCCACAAGGGCAACATCAGGATTTGCTACAGGATGCCCTGCAAAGATAGACTCCAAATTCTTTTCCCATTGGTCAAGTGTGGCTGGCGTTGTCGATGCCGCATCGGGTCCATCCACAAGCTCATCTGTTCGGCGACACCACACATAAATTGCCCAAATGGCCCGACGCTTCTCTTCTGGCATCAATAAGGTGCCTAAGTAAAATGTCTTCGAGTATGTCGATGTAATTTGCCGACAATATTCATACGCATCTTCAAGCGAAGCTAGGTCGCTGGCTGTGGGTGACTCAGACAAGTTCAGCATTACATCGCAGGCAGGAGGATGGACTTCACGGGTAACCGTCATGGGAGTTTGATGATGAATATCAGTCAAAGATCAACAGAGTACGCATCTGATGCAAGCACTCAAAGGCTATGCGACCATTTGTGGCTGCAATGGCTCGTGCTCAGAGGAGTCCTCCGTTATCGAGTCAGCTCGCTCACGAATCGCCTGCGCTGTCAGCTTACCAGAAAGAACAGCACCTTCCATGCTGGCTAAGTAGCGTTGCATTGTGTAATCACCTGTTAGGAAGAAATTAGAGATCGGTGTTACTTGACTCGGACGATAATTCTGACGACCTGGCGTTGCCTTGTAAACGGAGCGTGGCGTTTTGACTACCTTATATTTCAGCAATTCAGCTGGATTCTCCGTGTCGAAATGATTAGGGAACAATTTTGTCAACTCTGACATTGTTGCATCCACAATCGTTTCGTCAGACTTCTGAATCCAATCCTTCGCTGGAGCTAACACAAGTTCCAACATAGAGCGATCAGGATTTGCATATTCTCGGCACGTGTTGCTCATGTCTGCATAGACACTGAGGAGAGGAGAGCGTGAGAACAGTAAATGGTCAATATCCGTTAATTTCCGATCAAACCAAAGATGGATGTTAATGACGGGTACACCTTCCAAGCCATTAAGCTGCTCGAAAAAGGCTGTCTTACGCCAAGGCTCAGGAAGCATAATCTTTAGTGGATCAACGGGCATTGCTGACACGTAGGCATCCGCTGTTAGGACATAGTCATCTGCCCCGTTAAGCCCTCGCATGAGATATCCCTTAACTGAACCATCCTCATGTAGCAGTATTTTTTTCAACGGAGCATTGAGATGAATCGTACCACCACGTTCTGTAATGTAGTCACCCAGTGGTTGACAAAGGCGTTCAGGCGGAGCTCCATCCAAAAAGGCCATTTTAGACCCATTTTTTTCCTGCAGGAATCGATTCATCGCAGTC
>JBCCWF010000673.1:0-2857 GCA_039194035.1 Cyanobacteria bacterium P01_E01_bin.6
CCATCCTCTGGTGCAGTTGTGTCACTCGCTCTTTGCTCAAGGGCAATCTGTTGAACAAGTTGTGGAGGTCATGATGCCTGCCTAAGTCTCTTTTTTCTTCTTAAAACAAAAAAACTTCGAGAACTTTGCCAAGTCGTGTGATATCCAGCAAATGTCTCTTGTTTCGTCGCCTTCTACTCAGTCGGAACCGCTTCAATCGATACAGCTTGAGCCAGATCTGGACTGTGTGCTTCAGGCAATCCAGGGTGATTTGTCCTCACTCGATCAGATTGTGGACGCGGCAAACTTGCCCATTGGAACCGTGTTGGCTGCCCTTGTCCAGCTTGAAATTTTGGGGCTAGTGGCGCAACAGCCTGGCATGATGTATCAAAAATGCTGAGGGTGCAACCGTGATGTGCCCGTTATGCTTAACTCTCTTCGGTTCACCGTGACCGACCACAAACCCAAGAAATATGGTTTGAGACTATCATAGAGTATGAAGTTTTATAACAATAGTGTAATGAGCCAACTCGATTTAGACCATATCTCGCGACAACTTGAGAGTGAGCATACGGGCGATCGCATGGTGGCTCTTGCTTTGCTGAAAGATGCCTCTCCTCAAGAGGCGGTTCCTCTCATCAAAAAAGTTCTCAATGATGAGAGTCTGCAGATTCGCTCGATGGCAGTGTTTTCCTTAGGTATCAAAGCAACGGATGAATGTTACCCGCTGCTGGTTGATATTTTGGCGTCTGATGCGGATTACAGCATTCGAGCAGGTGCCGCAGGCGCATTGGGCTATCTGGAAGATCCTCGTGCTCTTGAACCCCTGAACCGAGCTTTTTTGGAAGATACCGATTGGTTAGTACAATTTAGTGCGGCTGTGGCACTGGGAAACTTGAAAGATCCTCGTGCCTATGATGTGTTGATGGAAGCCTTAAATAGCCCAGAAATTGTGATTCAGCAGGCAGCGATCGCCGCTCTGGGTGAAATTGGTGCGGTCGATGCAGTCGAGCGCATTCTCGATTTTGCTCAGGCAGAGGATTGGATTATTCGACAACGGCTGGCCGAAGCCCTGGGGCATATGCCAACTGAAAAAAGCCTGTCAGCTCTTCGCTACCTAGAAAAAGACAACCACCCAAATGTTGCGGCTGCAGCGACGTTTTCAATGCAACACCTTTCGCAATCAGACATCAGCTAGCGCTGAACCCAGATTATGTTGAGGAAATTACCCATCCCAACATCGTTTGGGTTTAGCGACCAATTGGACTAACCTTCGCGCGGTGTAGCAGCTTGTCATGATGCCGATAGCCAATATATCGCACGCGCACAGGGTCTCCTGATTGAGCGGTGCCACTCATCAGCTGATGTTGAGTGGGGTCGTAAGGAAGTTCGTCACCGACAGCAGCGATCGCCGTGACCCCCCAACTCGCTAGTAAATTCTCAATGGGTCGGACGAGCGGAATGAGTCGGCTCGCAGGAATTGTGTCGTTGTTTTGGGCTGCTTTGGCAGCAGTCGGCCACTGCACCATCCATGACTCCAACATCGTCAGGGCAGCCTGCACCTGTTCTCCAATAACTTGGTCGCGCTGATGGTTGCTCTGCTGCTGCAGTCGAGCATATTCAGATTGGAGTGCCGCGTATTGAGGGTTAGGTGAGCTTGAATCATCAATCCCTGAATTCTGTATCGATTCTGGCGAGCTAATTTTGGTATGAGGCTGGGAATGACCTCCCGAGTCAGGGGCTGAGTTCGAGAAGGCCGAGATGAACTCATGGAGGGATAGCTGTAAAGCTTGGCTAAGCTTCGTTAGAGGAGCCAGTCTCATCTGCTCAATCGGTCCGTGGCGCAACTGCTGGATTTGCCATAGTGACACGTCAGCAGTTCGGCTCAATTCCCTAAAACTGCTGACACCTGCGGCATTCATAAGCGATCGCAAGGTATCGGTGTTATCGACAGGTCTCTTTTCCACATTCATCCTGCAATTTCACACGCTGATGACTTCGACCATGAGGGTGCTTTGAGACGACTACACGGCGATCGCCGCTGACTGCAAAATTCCCTGAAATAGCTTTATTCCATCGGTGAAGCCCAACATCGGATCGGACGCCCGTTCTGGGTGAGGCATCATTCCCAACACATTGCCCTGACGATTGCAAATGCCCGCAATGTTGTTGAGAGAGCCATTTGGGTTATGCGCATCATCGACATTCCCTGAATCGCTGCAATATCGAAAAATGACTTGATGATTGTCTTCTAGGGCTGAGAGGGTGTTTGGATCCGCGTAATAGCAGCCTTCTCCGTGGGCAATCGGAATGGTAATGATTTCGTTGGTTCGATATTCCTGAGTCCACGGTAAGTTTGTGCGTTCAACCTTGAGCGACACGCGATCGCAGATAAAGTGCAGATCACGGTTTCTCATCAGTGCTCCCGGTAATAATCCCATCTCGGTCAACACCTGAAACCCATTGCAAATCCCTAACACAAGCTTCCCTTGCTCAGCATGGTGTTGGGTTGCAGCCATTGCAGATGAAAAGCGGGCGATCGCCCCACACCGCAAATAGTCTCCATAGCTGAAACCACCAGGGACAATGACGACATCAATATCAGACAGGTCACTTTCTTCATGCCAAATCATCCGCGTGGGCTGTTTCAGTAAATCTCGAACGACCATGGCAGCGTCGCGATCGCAGTTTGAACCCGGAAAAACAAGAACACCAAATTTCATAGCGTGATTTAGGTTAATGATTGAAATGGATGGCGATCGTGAGAGAGAAACGATTCTCTACTCAAACCCTACGGCGTACACACAAGACTTAAATGATAAGTAGCTCGGCGTTATTAAACTGAAACCCTAAAAACCTGGGGAGCGCCCCGGAGGGG
>JBCCWF010000674.1:0-2850 GCA_039194035.1 Cyanobacteria bacterium P01_E01_bin.6
CCATTTTATTGACAATCACCCAGGCTTAATGAGAATGTATATCATTAACTAATGATATACATTCTCATTAAGCCTGGGTGATTGTCAAGTCAGTAATCGATATCAGGGACTCAATCTTTTTTGCTCACAATTTATCGGCGTTTGGAGAGAAGTCAAACTACGATTTTCTGGGGCTTTGCTGCATGAGAAGATCCTCTAGTAACCATTCCTTCTTCAAGAGGGACTTTAGAAATTTAAGACTTAGTTATACGGTATATCTAACTAAGTCATACACTTGAGAATTGAACACTTGATAACCCCGCGGCCCGATTATCGAATCTCTGAAAGGTGCAATTCTCTCTAAAGATTGTTTTGAATCGGAACATCACCGTTTCTGGCAAGGAACGCCGATGATAGCTACTTTTCCTTTTTCCTCTTGACGCGACCAACTTCTCAAATCCGCTTGAACGTTCGATTGTGGGTATGAGTGTCTTCTTCCTTTTCCCGATGCTGGGCATCTTCGCAAGGTGAGATATTGGCTTGAGCCTCTCGTTCTGCACTCGCGTCGTAGCACTCGCGCATATCGCAGACTCTATCGGTTGAGACCGCTTCAAGCAACCAGCCCAATCGTGCCCCGCTATCTATAGAACCCATTTGAGATCTAGGGGGCGGGTATAATCAAGCAAAAATGCCATATTCCAGTAGTTTCAGCGAACGAAAGTGGGAACTGATTGAGCCGTTGTTGCCGAAGAAAAAGAAAACACGACCACCGAAATGGAGTAAGCGAGCCATCCTCGACGGAATTTTCTATCAACTGAAGAATGGCTGTAATTGGTGTGATTTGCCCAAAGACCTCCCTCCCTATTCAACCGTGTTTTGGCATTACAAGCACTGGCGAGCTGACGGCGTAATTGAGCAGATCATGGATATACTTCATGGTCATCTGCGCGAACAGATCAAAAAAAGACAATGGACGAGGCTGATTATCATTGATTCTCAAGCGGTCAAAAACACCTATAATGCTCAAGTGGAAAGCAAAGAGTTTTGTCATTACAAATCCACCCATGGCATCAAACGTCATCTGGCGGTTAATCGTTTAGGCTTTTCCTTCTTTAGCCATTGCACTTCAGCGAATGTGACCGATGATGCGGAGTTAATAGAGATGCTCAGTGCCCATATCGAGTATTTCAAACGCAAACCTGTCAATCTTCCCAAGATCACCATCTTGATTGACCACGGCTATCACCCGGATAAAATTATTTCCGCAGTACAGGAACACTACCCAGCCATTCTGCAAAAAGTATGCTTTTGAATGTTCGGCAAAACCATCCAGAGCGGAAAAGCAGGCTCAGGGGAAAGGCAGGATTTGTTGTCGTCCAAGCCTGATGGGTCGCTGAGCAGTCGAATGCCTGGATGGAGAGATGCAAAAGTCTAGTGAAAAACTTTGGATGGACGTTGAGTCATGCCACCACAAAGCTTAATCTCTGTTTTGTCCGGCTCATGCTCAAATGACTAACCATGGTCTAGCGTTTGCTCAGTTGGAACAGGTGTTATGGTTAGCCTGTCACTATCGAAAAAGATCCCAAATGGGTTCTATAAACTCTTGCATCTTCTCGTGCAGACTTTTAAGACTATGAATTTGCGATCGCAACTCAACCACAAAGTCTGGATAGAGAGGAACAAACCCTTCCTGCTCCTCCTGAGTCAGTAAACTTTATCAGAAATAGTAGAATCCTTGATATACAAGGGTTTCAGAAACAATCAAAAAGGCAGGTCAAGTGCCTGTCCCATAAGGATTTGAGTCAGTTTTACCCCCTCTTAATTCCGATAAAGTCTAGTGCTTCCAAACGGGCTTTTCACATTCAGGCTGCATCGGGAAATTGGTTGGCTCCATTCAATAGTTTAAAACAGTTGACGAGTCAAATGCTTCACCCAAAGTTTCATTGGCTTCAAACCAAACCCCAAGTTGATTGCTGATGCTGAGATTGCGCTTACCGGCGTTGCTCAATGACGGGATGAATGAGCCTGCTCAGGAACGTTTTTTCTGATAATCCCATCAATAGCCTAAATCTTCAGGAGGAATCTCGATGCAGTGTCCTGATTGTGGCAGTGAGCATATTCGTAAGAATGGGCATCGTCGAGGCAAGCAAAATCATATTTGTGTTCAGTGTGGACGCCAGTTCATTGACTCCTACATCCCTCGTGGATACAGCGATTGGATGAAACGACTCTGCCTGAGAATGTACGTCAATGGCATGGGATTTCGGGGCATCGAACGGGTCATCAGAGTTGCTCATAGCAGTGTCATCAGCTGGATTCAGCAGGTGGGAGAATGCTTACCTGACCCCTACGATCCCGAGGACATTCCCCAGGTCGGTGAATTCGATGAACTGGAAACCTTTGTGGGACGAAAACGAAACAAAGTATGGATTTGGACTGTGCTGGACCATTGTCGCCCTGGGATTCTCGGTTGGTCCATTGGAGACCATAGTGCCGACACCTTCCGCCCCTTATGGCAAGCCGTTGCCTTCTGACAATGCTTTTTCTGGATCAGGGATGGTCATCCGGTCTATCCCGGTTTTATCCCAGACGGTGACCAGATTGTCAGCAAGACCTACATGACTCGTGTAGAAGGGGAAAACACCCAGTTAAGGCATTATCTGGCACGTCTACATCGCAAGACTTTGTGTTATTCAAAATCGGTTGACATGCTCAAGCATTCTATTCGATTTAGGAGTTACGCATTGACAAAATCGTGATGATGGGGTCAAGCAAGCGTCGTCTCCGTTAGATTTTCTAAAATGAACTGGCGAATCACCGGCACAAATAGCTGACGCGATATCTCATAGCAGTTGTTGATAATGCCTTTGA
>JBCCWF010000675.1:0-2842 GCA_039194035.1 Cyanobacteria bacterium P01_E01_bin.6
ATCCTACAGGGATTCAAGTGAGTGATGAGCAGTTTGATTCTATCCTGATTGAACATGACTCTTTTCATGGGGAATGGAATTACCAAATACGGCCTTCGCAACAACCATAACTGTTCAAGTTATTTTTGCGTAACTCCTTAATCAACTCGTACAGCGCTATATGAGTCCATTAAAATGGAACATCATCTAGGTTAATCGGTCGCCTCTGCGACGGAGTAGGTAGTGTGTTCAAATCAGGTGGAACACTTCCCGGCAACGTCTCTGAAGGTTGGTTCTCATCTCTATGATGATTGCCATTACTAGGTTTCTTCAACTCTAATACAGATGAGTTTTCTGCACGATCGGATGCCGATAGTGGGGGTTCATCTGACTGATTTTCTGTGTCATCATCATCCAAATTCACGATCGCCCCATTAAACATCTGGGCGAGACTCTTTGCTGCTCGTGTGACTTCATCATCCTGCTGCCATCCCTGGGAAGTGGAGGATACTGCAGGAGCCGCCTCTTGGGAATTAACTTTGTCTGGAACAGGAGACTGCGGCAACGTCACAGCTGACGAGGGAGGTGATAGAGATGCCGCTGGTGGAACCGTTGTCTGAGGGGAGGGGGGTGCCGTTGGCATGGATTGAGCAGGTACTGGTGGACTCGGGGCTGGCATTGACACCGCCTGAGAACGAACCGACGGTGTCTGCGGAGGCGCTCCTTGAGATTCTTCGTCGGAGGCTACATTCTTTGCTGCGGTTGGCGATGTCCCCACTTCAAAGGAAATCATTATTTTTGTGTCATATACTTTCTCAAACGCTTCTTCGATATTGCGTTGTTTCGATTGTGCAATGCCAATCAGCGGCCTCGAACTAATACCGACTCGTGCAACTCGACCGTCAAATGCCAAGAGACATCCATGCTCTCGCAGCAATGCCTGGGCAAGAGGTTTCATCGCCGCGATCACCTGACTCCAAATCTGATTGAGTTTTTCCTGCTGAAATGCAGCATATCCAGGATTGTTTGCCAGTGGGGCAGTCGGTTCGGGTTCGGGAACCAGCGCAGGAGGTGATGCCGTGGTTGACTGGGGAGTTTCCTCGGGTTCTGCTTGAGGAGCACGCTCTCTTCCCCCTTCCAGCCGCAATGGATCCTCTGGCTCTGTTGATAATTCTGCATCCTGACTGGGACTCTCTGACGCATTGACAGTAGACGCATTGACAGTAAAGGTGGTCGTTTCCGATGCCTCACTCACTCCGATCGTTGTTTTCGCTTCTGTGACCGGAGCTTTTGCGTCAGGAGTCACCTCTACGTTCGGTGATGTGCTGATTCCCGACGGCACGGTCGGCAACAACGGCTTATCCTTCTGAGGCACAGACGGTGATACAACCTGAGGTGCAGACGGTGGCGCAACATACACAGGCTTTTTCGAAACCCCTTCTGAAACCCCTCCACGAGTCTGCATTCCCGCCAATGTTGACGGTAACAATCCCATCAGCGTAATTTCCAACCACAGCCGAGGCTGGGTTGTGTTTTTCACCTGAACCTCACTCGCCCGCAGGTGCTGTTGTCCCAGTAATATCGTTCCCATCTCCAGCGTCTGGGCAAACTCACAGAGAGCATCCCATGTTGGCTGAGTCAGCGTCACCAAATCCCGTCGATTGCCTGCTGTTTTGGCAATCAGTAAATCTCGATAAAAACTCGCCAAATTTTGTAGCACAATCAAGGGTTCTCGTCCCCGATTCATCAGATGACGAGCCTGTTCCAGCACTGCCGTTCCATCATCCTGAGCGATCGCCCGCACCAGTATTAGTAAATCTCGCTCTGGCACCGCCCCGACCAAATCCCACACCCGTTCAACGGTGATTTGTCCGTCCAACAGACTGAGCTGATCCAGCAAACTCTCTGCATCCCGCATTCCTCCCTGGGCAAGCTGTGCGATGAGCTCCAGGGCATCGGCTGCCACGCTAATGTCTTCAGCCTGGGCGATCGCCCCTAAATGCTGCACCATCGCGTTGAGAGGAATGCGCCGATAGTCAAATCGCTGGCACCGCGAAATAATCGTTGGCAACACTCGCTGAGGATCCGTTGTTGCCAACACAAATACCACCCGCGCCGGAGGTTCTTCTAGGGTTTTGAGCAGGGCATTAAATGCCGCCGTGCTCAACATATGAACCTCGTCGATGATGTAGACCTTATAGCGACACTGCACTGGAGCAAACTGAGCCCGCTCAATCAGTTCTCGGATATTATCAACGCCTGTGTTGCTCGCCGCGTCAATCTCAATCACGTCCAGGGCCGATCCCTTGGCAATCATCCGGCAGGTTTCACAGGTTCCACAGGGTTCCTCCGTAGGCACGTCGCTTTGGAGGCAGTTTAGCGACTTCGCCAAAATCCGCGCACTCGATGTTTTCCCAGTACCTCGTGGCCCCGTAAACAAATACGCCGGAGCAATCCGTTGTTGTTGCAGTGCATGACTCAACGTCGTGGCGATCGCCCCTTGCCCTACCAGTTGGGCAAAGGTCTGAGGACGATACTTGTGATGTAGTGGTTCGTAAGACATGGGTTACGCGAACTTAACGTGATTCATACCCCGATCCTAGAACCACACTCCCAACTCTGCACCCCATTCCTGCAAAACGTAATTTTGCCAAGGGTTTAAGCTAAAACTTACCTATTGTGATGTCTGTACCCCACCGGAGTCGGGGAAAACCACGCCATTTAAATCGCTAATAGCTTAGCATCCCTGTCAGGACACAGATCTCTTCAGGTTAAGGGATCTGCAAATAAAGCACCAAGAGAGGGGTGGCGGGCGTAGCCCGCTGCCCCTCTCTTGGTACTTCATTTTCTAGCAAGTCCCTAA
>JBCCWF010000676.1:0-2841 GCA_039194035.1 Cyanobacteria bacterium P01_E01_bin.6
GCGCTGCCTAACTGGCATAAACGGCTGCTCAGTTATAACCAAAATGTGACGAGCCATCTTTTGACAAGATTTACTGCTTAGCCTATAACTGAGCCGCAGATAGGGTGAAAATTATGGCAAACCCACTGCAATCAATGTTTCAAGTAATTGCTCAGGCACAGAATGAGCGAGAACTGCGACAGTCCACGATAGCCCAAGTTGGTGAATACTTCACCGCTATCCATTGTGGACTCAGCTTTCTAGACGAGTTTCCCGCGATCAATGCCAACACCTCAGACATAATCAAATTGGCTCTGTCGCTCGACCACAATCCGATCTTGCGTTACTTGGTAGACCACCATGCTCCGGTGCATGAAGGGGTTATTCTGCCACCAGGAGTTTGGCAGACGATTTGTCCTCGTGCCGATCATGGTCATGTGATGGTTGGACCAATTATTCACAAGAGTCTGCTTGTTGGCGGTGTTGCCTTTACTCGTCATCGGGATCATCCTGCCTTCGATGCTCAGAATCTGGCAGACCTAAGCGCCCTTTGCCTACACCTATCTACCCGACTAGAAGAGTTGCGATCACAACCTACTGCTATCACTTTGCTGAATCATACGCGACTCACACCCCGCGAAACCAAAATTGCAAAACTGGTCGCCCAAGGATTAACCAGCAGAGAAATTGGTGCCACACTCTGGATTACCGAAAACTCGGTGAGGCAAGCTCTGAAGCGGATGTTTCGTAAGTTAAAAGTTTCATCTCGTGCTGAAATGATTGCACAGCTATCCTCATTTAAGGAATAAAGCAGGCCAACGTTCACATTAGATTACGTATCTCACAAACGGACTGTGAAATATTCTTCAAATAGTCGTTGTCGTCAAGGGTTCTCCCAAATCAACTACTGCTTATAGTTTTCAAGGGCAAAACTCAGAGTTGTTTGGGCAAATTGCTGAGCACCTGTTTTAGCTACAATAACTGACGAGTCCTCTAATTGCGTAGCACGCCCCTCGGCTATAGCTTTAAACATTTCAAGCACATTGTCGATTACAGACTGAGTTGCACCAAGTGATTGAAACACCTTAGTCATTTCCATACTTGAAACTCTGACATACGTAAATGAACGGCTGAGAGCTTGACCAAACGCAGTAAGTGCTGAGGGCATGGTGTGTCGCTCTGGTCCACGTATTTCTTGAGCAATGGTGCCTGACCAAGAGGAATCGATGAGGACACGTGCTATTTCAATCCCGACATCAGTCGTTGTAACCATCGGAATAACAATATCTTCAGGGAACAACTCAAATAATAAACCCTGTTGACTCAACGACTGAATCTGGAGCAGAAAATTCTCATAAAAATAAGCTGGGCGCAGGATGAAGTGATGGGTAGCCACACTTTGAAATGCATCCTCAATAATACGCTGAGCACTGATAATACCAAATTGGTCTTGACCGGCCCCCGCGGCAGAAAGTTGTACGACTCTTGCAATATTGTTTTTTTGAACAATCTGCTTAGCACAATCACCCATCGCTTCGTAATAGCTTTGAATGTCTTCTGCCTGAAAATTATCGGGAGTTAGCCAAAATAATGTATCTAATCCAGTAGTGGCTGCGATCGCGGTCTCTGGTCTGGTCAAATCAGCCTCAATGACTTCAGCAGCAGTACGAATATTCTCAGGTAGCTGATGAGCATTACGTACAATTAGACGAGGATAGATGCCCTTAGAAATCAAAGTGCGAGCAGCTGTTCCTCCAACACGGCCCGTAGCGCCTAAAACTCCAATAGTGGTTTTCATTATGTGTATTCTCGATATTTGAGTTCTTGTGGCTCAAGCTAACATCCAGCTATGGTTAGTTCATAGCGAGATTAGCTCAAAATATTATCCATATAGCTCAAATATGCAAATGCTTCTGAAAGCCTTACTTAATAACATTCAACCCACTGCAGCAATGGTGGTCGGGGTAACGGCTTCTGCACCCTGGGGGGTGGAATTTACAGAGATAGATGGTTTTGCTTATCACATTCTCGTAGAGGGAGAAGCTTTACTGACAGAGCAAAGCAGATTGCAACAGGGAAATGATTTTCTATTGTCAGCAGGTGCACTTGCAATAGTTGCACCGCACATCCCCTTTAAGCTGAGATCAGGGAAGACAGCTTTCTCTGAGTCTTTAGCGACAATGGAGCAGAAGACCGTAAAAATCGGGCCAGGCTGGAAACTATATGAAGGTGGTTCCGGGTCCACGTGTCGAATGATTTGCGGTACGTTCACAATTGACATGGCTTTGGCCCCTATCTTGACACCTGCATTTAAGGCCGTGACGGTATTTGAGCAAAATTTACTGAATCCACGCTTTACCCAGCTGATCGAGCTGATCGTGGGTGAACTAAAAGATGAGCGTCCAGGTACTTCAGCTATTATTCAGCGCTATGCCGAAATTTTATTCCTGGAAGTATTGCGTGGTTTTGGGACTCAAAACTCGTCATCTTTTGGAATCTTCGCCGCAATACGTGAACCGAACCTAGCGAGATCGCTCGCCGCATTTCATTCATCACCTGAAAAAGTTTGGACGATTCAAGCACTTGCAGATCAATCAGGTATGTCAATTGCAACCTTCAAGCGCATCTTTAGTACTTATCTATCTGTACCTCCTCATGAGTATGTACTACGATGGCGATTGTCAGAAGCAGCACGCCAACTGCGTAAGACAAATCAGTCTATCAAAAGGTAATTGCTCAACCGGGTTGACCAGCGACGATGAGTGGAAGAAGATGGTAGGCTTTTTGCATGACAGCACTACCGCCCCTGGATGGACTGAGTCACGAAGAGAAGGATGCTCTCATTCAAGAGCTGTGGAACGA
>JBCCWF010000677.1:0-2838 GCA_039194035.1 Cyanobacteria bacterium P01_E01_bin.6
CTTGAGGAAGGAATACCTAGGCCAACTGTTTACAGGTTGACTGACCCCGATCCAATTCTGGATGAATTGCCTGTGATTTCGGATAATCATGAGGCTGTTGTTGTAGATGGGGCTGGAGGTCTTGCCGAGGTACAGCGCGCTGTGCTTTTACTTGCTGATCGGGTCTTTATTCCAATACAACCAAGTATTCCTGATGTTTCGGCTAGCTTTGAAGCAATCAAAGCCATCAGGCGCGCAAGGCATATTCGAAATGGTTCACCGAAAGCGTTCACTTTTCTAACTAGAGTTGTCCCAAACACTCTTCTCCTTAAAGAGGCTCGTGAAATCTTGAGAGAGAACGATGATGTCCCATTGTTAGAGACTGAAATTCCTCAGAGACAAGCTGCTGCAGACGCGATGGGACAAGGCTTGACCTTATTTGACTTAAAAGGAAACCGTTCTGCTTCTGAAGTAGCAAGACTCTATCGACAGTTATTCAGAGAGGTTGATGAAAATGGCAGAGCGTAAAAAGATGACTGAAGCTGCTCGAAAGTTCATTTCAACTGGTCAAATTGAGGAGAGTTCGGGTCAGGCACCATTAAAAGAAACGAAGGTTGACCAGGTGCCATCTAGTTCTCTAAGAAGTGAGCTCTTGGGTGAATCGCAAGCATCGGAGGCAACTATACGCTTTACAGTTGACCTTCCAAGGTCTCTTCATAAGCGACTAGAGCATTTAAGTTTGGACAGTGGAAAACCAAAGACAGAACTTGCCCGAACTATTCTGAGGCGAGCATTGGATGATATAGGCTACTGAAGCACTTCAGCAAGTAAATGCTGAAGTGCTTCAGTAGATAAGTTAGAATATATTTGCTGAAGTATTATCAAAGAGCTTGTTTTCAACTGGTGATAGAAGTAATCGATTAAAAGGGACTTGCAGACTGTTTTCATCGTTGAAAGCAAATACATCATCTATTAGTAGGGAGATCTCATGAGAGCAAAGGTTACTGAGAAAGGAGTAATGATTCCGCGAGAGCTTCTGGAAGGGATTGCAGAAGTAGAAATTACGTCTGAGGACGACCGGATTGTGATTGTTCCTGCTGTCAAGAGCGATCCAATTCTGGGACTAGGCAAATCTCCAGTCGAATGTGGTGCTCCAGATGCTTCTGTAAGCCATGATCGTTACTTGTATGAGTCTGCTTCATGAGTCCTGTGTTTCTCGACACTGGCTATATCATTGCTTTAGAGGCGATTGATGACCAGCATCACTCAGAGGCTCTTCATCATTGGCAGAGTTTCTGCGCTAAAGGTTTATCTTCAATTGTGACTACCTCGTATGTCTTTGACGAGATTGTCACCTTCTTTAATAGTCGAAACAGGCACCAAAAGGCTGTTGAAATTGGAGAGCGGTTACTAAGTAGCCCATCAGTTCAGCTTCGATATGTAGACCAAGAGTTATTTTGTTCAGCTTGGAAACTATTCAAACAGCGCTCTGACAAACGTTTTTCACTAACCGACTGTGTATCTTTTATAGTCATGGAAGAGCAGAATCTAAAATTGGCTCTAACCTTTGATCGACATTTTGTTCAGGCAGGATTCCAAAAAATGCCTTGATAAACCGATTATAAGGCTAATTCGACGGAGAATTGCCTCTCAGTTTTAACGATAATCAGTAGATCGAAAACTTAGGGTGTGCCAAGCAAACAAACCGACCAACAAAGTGGAAATTGTTTCCCCACGGCCTGGGCGATAAACTCCAACATGGTTTTAAGAGGGAACAATTCCCGCTCAACTTTGCGCCCCCCGCGCCGCGACCGACTCAGGTAGGTCCACAGCAGGTATATCCAGAGATTGATGAGAACAAATGCAAGTGCAACGAACAACAAACGAACAGCTGGATTTCTCGTTGTGGTCCGAATGCGACAGGAATTCTTGAGACGGTAACTGGTTTCAATCCCAAATCTCTGAGAGTACTGTTTTCGAATGCCATGCAGAGCCACCCTCACGTTGTGGATGACATACAGCAGATAGTCAACGCCCTGTCGCCCCCAGCGGCCTCGCCGATAGCAGCAAATCACAGCCAATAGACAGTCAACTGAACCGTGTAATCCGCTGGTGAGAGTATAGGTAGTGGAATAGCTGCGGCGTCCTCGACAGAACTGGCGAGTCCCTCCCCGTTTCCCTCGAACAACTGCGGCCATGATGAATGGGATACGCAGGGCTTTGAGCCAACGAATAACTGGCACTCCATAGAATCCGCGGTCGAGGTAGAGATGCTTCACCTTGATGTGCAAGGGATTCAACTGCGCGAGCAAATAAGTGATGGTGGCAACGAGGGTCTCGTCACATCGGACAGGATGTATGGCCAGAGTCACTCGGTGATGGCGGCGAATCAGGTAGATGCTGGCGTAGGCGAAGAATGAGGTTGTACTCGCTTTGACTTGGGAGCGATAGATGTAGAGGGCTGAGGCTGGACCCGGCTGACCGTAGTAAGGAATCAGATGTAAATCGATAGCTAGTTTGTGACGGTGATTGCACACTTTCGCTGGCAGGCGGTGCTGTAAGGCACGGTTGAGTTGCTCCTCCAGACTGTCCATGTCGTCGAGTTTATTGAGATGATGTCGAATTCCATTGCCACAAGGAACATCGGTTAATTGCTCTGTGGTGTGTTCAATGCTGTCGGCACGACTGGCGGCACGCAAAAGTACCTGAAATAGAGTCTGCAGGGTGCAAGGACCGTGCATCTCCAGAGACATATTGGCGCTGAGGCAGTCCAAAGCTGCTGCTAGGGTTGCATCGTCAGTCAGGGCTGGAGGCTCAGAGGAAGCCAGCGAGGGGATGGAAGATTTCATGAGTCGTTCC
>JBCCWF010000678.1:0-2837 GCA_039194035.1 Cyanobacteria bacterium P01_E01_bin.6
CTTGGTGTTATTAAACTAAAAACTCAAAAGCCTGGAGAGCGCTCCTCAGGGGCGCTCTCCAGGCTTTTAAAGTGAGTTTATTGATGTCTATCTACTTATGGTGCGTTGTTGTCGAAAAACATACCGTTTCTATTGGGGTCAATTGCTATTTTACAGACAGAAGAGAGGCGATCTTACACATTTGGTAAAGCTGTCAGCATAGTACTTTTTAGCAAGTGAAGTATGCTGAATAAGACCGGGAGCATGTCAGGTTTGCAAAGAGAGCTGAGTCAATAGAAGATAAAAATGCTGAGCGATTGGTACTGCCTCTATGACTCCCGAGACGCAAGCCGAACTCCAGAAGCATCTGGATGCAATTTCAGACATTCTCTACGCTGATAGTGACCCAGCGGAGATGCAAACGCTGGAAGCGATTGAGATGACAGTACGCGACAAGATTCAAGAACATGTGAGTCCTGAAGTGGGGCGTTTTTTATCGACTCAGTTAGCGGGAGACAAGCAGGCAGAGTCCGAAAGTTGAAAAGTACTCTAGGGGAGTTAGAACTAACATCAGGTCAAGCCAGACATCTGGGGGTGGAAGCTTATCGACAGATGAGTCCGCATTTAGAGCACTGTTGCTTGCGGGTCAGCACCAACGTGTCCTATGAACAGGCTGCTCAAGATGTTCAATACCTGACGGGCATTCGAGTGCCAGCCAAAACTCAGCAGCGCTTAGTCCATCGTCAAGCCTTCCCAATTCCTGAGATAAAGCAGGAGGTATCGGAAGTCAGTGTAGATGGCGGTAAGGTTCGCTTGAGAACGCCTTTGGGCGAGCCCTGTCAATGGAAGGATTACAAAGCAGCCGTGATGGACACCGCAATGGTTGCAACCTACCAAGACAATGCTGCTTTGATTGAATGGATGAATCAGCAGCCCTTAGCCACCCCTGTGGGCTGCTTCGGGGACGGTCATGATGGCATTTGGAACATCATGGCTCACCTTGGAAGCACCGAGCAGCGCCAGGAAATTCTCGACTGGTATCATCTGGTAAAGAATCTCCATAAAGTCGGCGGCTCTATCAAGCGGCTGAAACAGGCTGAAGCGCTACTGTGGCACGGACGAGTTGATGAGGCATCGCAATTGTTTGACGGCCTCAAAAGACCCACAGCGCGGAATTTTCAAGCCTATCTCAGCAAGCACTGCCATCGGATCGTCAACTACGACTACTATCAAAGTGAGCAGATTTTCTCAATTGGCTCGGGGGCAGTCGAATCTGGCATCAAGCAAATTAACCGTCGAATCAAAATTTCAGGGGCGCAGTGGAACGAGGAAAATGTTCCTCAAGTGCTTGCTCACCGTTGTTCTTATCTCAATGGTTTAATCGGTTTGCAAAGGTGATATGCTCCCAACAAGACCTGCCTAAACATCCGATTTAGATACGATATGAAGTCTAGAAGGCTCATATTTAAGCCGGGAAAATTTAACGAGATTCTGGGGCGTGGAGCGCTCCAGAATCTCGCCTAAAAATGCAAGCCGTCTAGAATCTTGGTTTCGATGTATCTAATTGTCAGATTTTATAAGTCTGCGGTTGTTTTCTTAAGCTCACGTAGTTGTAAGAGATCCCAGAAATCGCTTTCCTCTTGGTCTTTGCCATTCTCCTTGGGGAGATAGTAAAACATCGCCCGGCGGATGAACACAGCAGCAATCCCAACTCCGATATACTCAGGTATCGTAAGCGCGATTCGTGTGATGGCATTGACCTGGGCGACCTGTTGGTTGAACTCAGTCGTCCCGAAATCGGCTACCACAATTTGGAGATTGAGGAAAAAGTTTGCAAGCCCTGTCAGTAGAGTGACAATCAACACAATCTTTGTACCCTTGACGAGTGACCAATAGACTTTTGACTCTTTGAGCAACGCTTTTAATGATTTTGCCTGTCTCGGTGAATCCGGATTAAGGCCTTGCATTAGAAAATAGTACATAATTGGTTTGCGAATGAGGATTGACCCCCCAAACACCACAACCGCAAAGATAGAACCCACACTATCTTTGAAAGCAAACTGAATACCATCGACAAACCAAAATGCTAATAGGCCACGCCCAATCGCAAAAGCTCCAACATAGCTGGTAATAAAATTAAATCGTTTAGTGATAAAAAATAAGTCAATAAAGATCCACGCTACGGGAACAAATGCAGCGATAACATAGGTGGTTACTGTCCCAAATTGTTCATTCAGATTGTCCAAGATTAGGATGGGAATGACCGTTCCCATGACGATATCGAGAACTAGTTTTACTCTACTATTCATGGCTAAGTTACTCTCCTACTTCTGTGTGCAAATGGCAGGTTGGTCACGAAAAATTTTGGAAATAGGTTTCAGACTGCAATACCCCGCGCCCTTCCATGCAGGAGCGGACAGAATGAAACAGTGCACGTGTTGATATGAAAACTTTGGTTGCTGCTCAGCTTCACTGTTCTGCGGCTGAGGTGTTGGTAGGGCAAGCTTGTTAAGCAGCTCGGCTAGTATTCAGGGATAGAATTTCGTGAGCTGCCCGGATGCCACTTTCTAACGCACCATGGACAGTGGCTGCGCGGGTCGGGTGGGTTGCTTCGCCAGCAAAGAACAAAACCTGGTCAATCGGCTGGGCAAGTTGCGATCGCAAGCCCACACCATTTACCGGAACATAGGAATAAGCCATTCGCGCATAGGGATCTGTCACGACTTGGCAAAGTTCTCGAAGTTTTTTTGTTTTAAGAAGAAAAAAGAGACTTAGGCAGGCATCATGACCTCCACAACTTGTTCAACAGATTGCCCTTGGGCAAAGAGCGAGTGACACAACTGCACCAGAGGATGGAA
>JBCCWF010000679.1:0-2831 GCA_039194035.1 Cyanobacteria bacterium P01_E01_bin.6
CCCTCTATTGGTACTTTATTTGCAGATCCCTAAATAGAAGAGCCCTCAGAATCAGATGAAGAACCCGGTTCTTCAAATTTATACCCAACACCTCGTACCGTTTGAATTAGAGCCGGTTGGGATGTGTCTATCTCAATTTTCTTTCGAATCTGCCCAATATGGACATCCACAACACGCTGATCCCCTACGTATTCGTAATCCCAAACCTTTTGAATAAGTTCAGCTCGTCGCCATACTCGCCCTGGATGACTTGCGAGGAAATGCAATAAATCAAACTCTAGCGCCGTAAGAGGAATCAATTGCTCATCAAGAGTCACTTCTCTTCTGACTGGATCGATCATCAGTCGATTAAATGTTAATCTCTGCTGCTCGGCCGTAGTAACGGGTCTCTGGCGCTTGAGAATTGCACCAACACGGACTTCTAGCTCACTCAAGCTAAACGGCTTTGTCAAATAGTCGTCGGCACCTTGAGAAAAACCCTGGATTTTATCTGATTCATCTGTTCGACTTGTTAGCATCAACACAAAAACACCCGTGCGTTTTTGCATCTCCTCGCAAAGGTTATAACCTGTTGCGTCTGGAAGATTTACGTCGAGGATGACAAGATCAGGATTAAATTGCTCAAAAACCGACAATGCTGACTTCCCATTTTCAGCAGCCTCAATTTGATAGTCATGCTTTGATAAGAAGCGATGAACTAGTGTTCTAATGGCAGGGTCATCATCGACAACAAGGATTTTGGCTGAGGCCATAAGCGGAACCTTTCAATGGATAGCGGTGAACTACATCATGTATTAGATGATATGTCTAAGGATTTTTTATTATGGCGATGCTGTAAGTTCAAGGGAAGACGTGATCAATAGAATTCCTATGAATTAGCCCTCCATTATGGTATATCCATGAGCACATTATTGCCTTATAACTCTTGGAATGGACATAAGGCTCTAGATCTTTGTCTGTTTTCACCAGGTCATCATAGGATTCAGGACGGTTTAGTGATGTTCGTAAGTTTGTTAACGGATTGTGAGCGACTTCATGGGCAGTCACCTTTCTGCCAGCTAGAATGCATAGGTAATTCAATGTAAGTTGTTTAAATATATATTTAAACAATTAGACCTAAATATCTAAGATCCTTCCTTGGTTATACAAGCAACTAAACTTTATTGTTCCCTACTTAACACCAAGGCTTTACTTGCTCTGGGAATTAGGGTTTCAAGTTGACTTGGGTCAGGACTGATAGATAACGTTAGACATACAGGAGTGGAGACGCTGACGATGAGTACTCAAAATCACTATGAGACATTAGGGGTTGATGAAAGCTCATCTTTTGAAGAAATTCAAGATGCGCGTGATCGGCTCTTACAAGAATCGTCCGAGAACAAAAAACATGCGGAAGCAATCGAAGCTGCTTACGACGCAATTTTGATGAATCGTTTAAGGCTACGACAAGAAGGGAAGATTAAAGTTCCTGATAAAATTCGCTTTCCGGAAAAAGAGGCGGATGCGCCTAAAAAAGCATCTCAAAGTACTTCAAAACAAGTACCTGCATGGCTGAATCAATTGATGGATAATCCAAGCCGAAATGAAGTTCTGTGGCCAGCAGGAGCATTTTTGGGTACTGCAATTCTTGGAATCGTCGCTGAGTCTGCAGGATTGGCAGTTGGGTTCATTGTCGCCCTATTCTTCTTAACCCGTAAAGAAAATAAATTCTTTCGTTCGTTTTTGCTAACGTTCTCTGCCCTAATGGTCGGTGCACTCGTCGGTGCTCTTGTGGGCCAATCAATGGCTTCTCAACTAAACGGTATGGAGTTAAGTATCATGTCTTTCACAGGCATCGTTACATCTTTCTTTTTCTGGCTTGTCAGTAGTTTCTTTCGGTAGGATTGCAAGCTGAGATACCTGTAGTTGAATTTTGACCTGCCTGTTGCATGCTCAAAATCGTAGCAATTGAAAGGTGTCGTATTGTGATGCCGCAGATACTCTTCTCAAAATAGTAGAAACCAGGTACTTAGCCGTCTTCGGGCAGACAACATATATGGCGATCGCCACGGCAGGTTACACGATGGCCTCGTCCCTGGATCAAGGTCTCATTGCATTCCCAAGTACTGATTAATTTTTCATCGCATGGCACCTGATTGGCACTATCCATACCCATCTCTTCTTTCAGGCGTCTTAGTGAAGCGCTACAAACGTTTCTTAGCAGATATTCAGCTAGACAGTGGAGAAATGATCACTGCCCATTGTCCAAATACCGGCCCAATGACTGGTGTATGTAAGATTGGAAGTAAGGTCTGGGTGTCGCAAAGCGATAATCCTGACCGAAAGTTGAAGTATACCTGGGAGCTGATTGAAGCACATGACACCTCTCCCACATGGGTTGGCGTCAATACGGCACTGCCAAATCGAGTCATCAAATCTGCCTTGGCGTCACATGTCATTCCTGAAATCGGAAAATATGCCACAATTCGCCCTGAAGTGAAATATGGCAAAGATAAAAAAAGCCGCATTGATTTTTTATTAGCCGATGGTCCTCACCCCATCTATGTGGAAGTTAAAAACACCACATGGGTTCAAGGATCATTAGCACTATTTCCAGACACGGTAACAGAGCGGGGGCAAAAACACCTGCGAGAGCTAATGGATCTGGATGCTGATGCCCAAGCCGTGATGCTATATTTCATCAATCGAGGAGATTGCTCTAAATTCTCCCCTGGAGATAGTGCAGACCCTACGTATGGACAACTTTTACGAGAGGCTTTGGATAAGGGTGTCATCGTCTTACTAGCACAGTCATCATATTGACAATAAATAAAAGGCTTACCTTTGCACAA
>JBCCWF010000680.1:0-2827 GCA_039194035.1 Cyanobacteria bacterium P01_E01_bin.6
GGAGTACCCCATCCAAAAACAACTAATAACAAAAATGAAGCTAAATGAATAAAAACATTAAGTTAGAACATAGAGTCAAAATAAAGAGCAATGCCTCTTAATCTAGCCAGGGTCTTGAAGTGATGGTTACATTTTTGATTTTGCTGGGTGCGATTGGCACGTTGATTTGGGGATTTCGACGGGCGCGACCTTATGGAAAGATCGGTGTTCTTGCCTGGTTGCAATCTATCGTCTTAGTGGCACCCTGGCTGTTATTTTTTAGTTTGTCTGCAGTAGGTATTTTTCTTAACTTCGCAGTTGTTCTGACATTAATTGTGAGTTCCACCGGAGTTTATATTTGGTTGGGCAGTCAACTCCGAGCTGAAAGTCGGAGAGTAATGCCACCCAATGTCTCAGAGTTTTGCGCAGAGCAGCCTGGATCATCACGTGCTGTTGATCAACCACCTAATCAGGCCGCTCTTCAATCGGGTCATGCCCCATCGTCTATCAATCCTTCTCCAGAAGGTTTGCCAGGGAACCCCGATAATCAGCATGGGCGTACTGAGGTGAAACCGCAAGTTAAGGGTTCGAGTGATGAACATGCCCCTGCCATTCTGGAAACCATATCAAAAGAAGATCTGCAAGCGATTAAGGGTATCTTCGGTATCGATACGTTTTACTCGACTGAGTCTGCTCCTTACCAGGATGGGGCTGCTTTTAAGGGGAATTTACGAGGTGATGCGGCTGTTGTTTATCAAAACCTATCAGCATCGTTGTCAGAACGGATGGGCGATCGCTATGATCTCTATCTCTTAGAAGGGCCTGATAAGAAACCGTTGGTTATTGTGTTGCCGACCACGAATGCTCCGCTGCCAACAACACCCTTCCAGTGGATAATTTCTGTCATATTGGCGATCGCCACATTTGTAACATGCCTTGAGACAGCGGGTATTCTTCAAGGCTTTAATGTTTTCCAAGACTCAACTCATCTTCCCGATTCCTTATGGATTGGCGGAGGCATTATGAGTATTCTAGTTGTCCATGAAATAGGGCATTGGGTAAAAGCAAAACAACATCACGTTCGGCTAAGTCCCCCATTTTTTATTCCGGCACTGCAAATTGGCTCCTTTGGATCGCTCACAAGATTTGAGTCGATTCTCCCGAATCGAACAGTGCTATTTGATATTTCGGTTGCTGGTCCATTATTTGGAGGAACGCTATCTTTAGTTTTTTTGATAATCGGTTTATTGTTATCGCATCAGGGTAGTCTTTTTCAAGTTCCAACTTCATTTTTTCAAGGATCAGTTCTTGTTGGACTTCTTGCTCGCGCTGTCTTGGGTATCCAAATGAATCAAGCGCTTGTCGATATTCACCCTCTCACTATCTTGGGTTGGCTCGGACTCATCATTACAGCTCTCAATTTGATGCCTGCCGGACAACTGGATGGAGGGCGCATTGTACAAGCGATTTATGGGCGAACCATTGCTCGACGGATGACGATTGCTACCGTTATCTTGCTTGGAGTCGTTACACTTGTACAACCATTGGCACTTTATTGGGCCATCGTTATTTTGTTTTTGCAACGTAACTTAGAACGCCCCAGTCTCAATGAACTCACAGAACCCAACGACATCCGTGCTGCTCTCGGGTTGTTGGCGTTGTTTCTCACAGCAGCAATTTTGCTTCCATTAACGCCTGGACTATCGGGCCAACTTGGCATCGGAGGTTAGCATGTCAACCACTCCGCCCATTATTCTTGTTCTAGACATCAGCACACTGTCAGCAACATCTACTCGTGAATGGCTAGGTTTTTCTCGAGCGGGTGCTTGTTATATTCCTCAGGTCGTGTACGAGGAAATGCGATTTCTTTATGAGCGATCGCCTGATCCTGACTTAGAGCGAGTAGCCCGTGACTTCAACCGATTCTACGCCACGAGTGGTTGGAATATTACCGAAGTGGTGGGTCATCATACGATTCTTAAGTCGGCAACTGGATATGCATTGACGAAGCGAATGAGGGTTGCGCTTGCTGTTGCTCGTTGTGCCTACGGCCTGGCTGAGCAGCACCCCAAAAGTCTCGTCATTCTTGTTGCCAGTGATCGAGCGATTCTACAACGCCTTTATGATATTCAGGCTCCTAACTTAGCGGGGATTCCGGGTTCTGCGTTGTTGCAATGGAGTAAAACGGGGCAACGGCCTATTGCCGTGAGTCAAAAGCTCCAGCAGTTAAAAATGTCAGGGACGCTTGAACCGATCTCGTCTACTATTTCCTATTCCCATTATCCGACATCAACCTCTCGCAGCTTGCCACAAGGATACGCTTCACGGCCTGAGCCTAGTCGAGCACGATCAACATCAATCAATCGTCAATCATCGACTAACAAAAGGCGACATAAATCGTCTAATGTAATCGTGCTGCCAGAATGGCTGCCTCAGGCCATTTCAATGGTGTTGGCGGTTGTTGCGATTAGCCTGGCAGGGTATGTGCTGTGGCTCATTTTCTATACGGATACATTCGATCGCTTTTTGCCTACAGAACCTCAAGCTCCATCAACAGACACATCCAGTATCTCGCAATAGCCTATCGTGCAATAGGCTTGCCCATTTAGTACTCGATACGACTTGGCAACGTTTATAGAGGAACCTTGGTTCCTTGTTGCAATTTTGAGAAGTTGTGTCACATACTCGACTCCTTTTATTTCAATACATACGCCTTATGTGAGTGTAAATTTGTTTCGAACAGATTGCTGCTCAAAGGTAAGCACATCAATAGCGAAGGATTGACGCAAGACGATTCGCAGGGTATGACTGGCAACTTTAGCGGCCACCTGGAGTTGAATACCTGAAA
>JBCCWF010000681.1:0-2825 GCA_039194035.1 Cyanobacteria bacterium P01_E01_bin.6
AAGTTTGGATGCTCGGCAACAACGATATCTCCTGGTTCAGGACTGTGATTGATATAGGCCAACGGATCAATCAACACTTCTTCGCCAGGATGTAGTAACGGAACCATCGATTGCCCCGTCACTCGAAATCGCCGCCGCTTTCGAGTGACCCAACCCATTAATTCTTCAAAATCAGCAGCTTTTAAGCTGGTGAGCTGCCCCATTACGTTAATACGCACCATAAGCTTTCAAATTTTGTTATCGAAACCAATGTTGTTATAACCTGCGAGAGTCTATTGATTCTAGTGTGAATTTAGGCAAAATTTACCACGCGCTAGAAAGTTGCAAAAAGCACACCTATTGCTTTCAAATCAAATGCAAAAAGCACGAATAAGAAATGAAAATTAAACGGCTCCGAGTTGGCAGACTATCACCCAAGGCTCAAGGCTTTTCTCATGATTTTTTGATGGGGTGTTGTAACTGTTCCCTTGGACTCCGCTCAGAGGATGGTTACAATGGTTACAACAGATCTGGCTTCGACTCTGCTCAGCCAGCGTGACATGTGGGACAATTACGGGGTTTTAACTGCTACGAACGTTTAAAACATCCTCTTACACATCATGTGATCAGCGCTTGATATTTTTGAATTTACGGTACTGTGATAGAGACTCTTACACATGTCTAGTGAGTATCCATGGATTAATTAGACCCATGATGCTCACCGATTTCATCTATTCGCTTCTCACCGCCTTTGTTTTTGCTGATGCACTCTATTCTTAAGCTGAAGGATAGGATGCACAGTAAGCTTAAGAAAATTCCATCCTGGCGGCGATGACTACCGGCTTTGTACTTATTTTTTCAATTCTTATTTTAGGCGGTGTGATTGCCACGGCAGGCGATCGCATTGGTATGAAAGTGGGCAAATCGCGGCTCAGTTTGTTCAAGCTGCGCCCACGCCAAACCGCGACGCTAATCACCATTCTGACCGGAGGGGTCATTTCTGCAACGACCCTTGGCATCTTGTTTGCGATGAGTGAACAACTCCGAAAAGGAGTGTTTGATTTGGGTGAGATTCAAGATGAGTTGGCGACTGCACGGGAAGAGTTGAGTACGGTGGAAGTCGAGAAAGGTCGCATTGAGGAGGAGCTTGTTCAGACCCGCGACGATCGTCGCAATGCCCGCCAAGCACTCCGAAACATCAATCAGTCCCTAGAGGAGGCGATCGCCCGCCAAGCACAGACAGAGACTGAACTGGAGCGAGTGGAGTCAAATTTTGAGGCGGCGAACCAGCGTCTTCAAGAAGTATCGCAACAAACCAGTGGCCTGCGGGCTGAACTCACGGCCTTGCAGCAAGAAAGTCGTGAACTGATTGACGATCGCGATCGCCAGATTGCAGCCCGTGAGCGAGACATTGCCGAAAAACAAGCCCAACTTCAGGATCTGGAGCTACAGCGATCGGACTTAACCCAAGAACTGATTGCCCTTGAGCAAGAACTCCAATCCTTGCGCGAAGGGAATGTGGGATTGCTCAATAATCAACTGCTAACGGCGGGGGTGGTTCGTATTGTTGACTCAGTGGATTCACGGCAAGTTGTTGACCAGTTGCTGCGTCGAGCCAATCAGATTGTGTTGCAAGAACTCTTGCCAGGAACGGCAAGTGTTCGAGCGCAAGTTATTCAAATCACCAATACGGCAGTCGAGAGCGTTATTGACGAGTTCCAGCCAGGGGAAGACTATGTGGTTCGCATTCTATCGGGAGGGAATTACCTGGTGGGTGAACCTTGTGTGGTCGCGGGGCAAACCTGCATTCAGGTAACGGCTGACGCGGTGCTGAATCAGCTTCTGTTTCAGCCGGATGAGGTGATTGCGGCAACAACGGTGTCTCCTGCTGTGCAATCGCAAGAAGAACTAGCGGAGAAAATCGAATTTTTGATTGCAGCCACTCAATTTCGAGCCAAGCAGGCTGGTGTGTTAAGCGATTCGGTGCGAATTTCTGATAATCAAGAGGAAGCTGTCACGTACTTTTTCGAGCAGTTCACAGCGCATCAACGAAACAGCACCCAGAATTTAACGGTACGCGCCATCGCAACGCAGCCCATTTTCACCACAGGCCCGCTGGCGATTAAGCTAGACGCAATCCAAGTCGATGACATTTTGTTTAGTACTGACGACACGTTGAGTCGGGACGACACATAGCCTATGAGTACATCGGATTATCTAGCTCCAGTTCCAGCTCCAGATCCAGATCCGGCCCATCCTGTTTTATTGGGGTTTGATCCGGGGCGAGATAAGTGTGGTGTGGCTGTGATGGATGGCGATCGCACGATTGTTCGCCATGAGGTAGTTGCTTCGTCAGAGGCGATCGCCGCTATCCATGCGATTCTGCTCACGTTTCAGGTTCAGCACATTGTGTTAGGAGACCAGACAACCTCCAGCACGTGGAAAAAGCGGCTTGAGCAGGAATTACCGACACCTGTGCCTATTCACCTGGTTGATGAACGCTATACCACCCTAGAGGCGCGCGATCGCTACTGGCAGCTCTATCCACCCAGCGGAATGCAGCGGCTTATTCCGCAGAGTCTCCGAACTATTCCTCGCCCGATTGATGACATTGTGGCCATCATCCTGATTGAGCGTCATTTGGCAGCGACCGATTCTGGATAACGGGCTGCATCGGAGACAATCAACTGCTCTCGTGATGTTGTTCATAATGATGAGGAAGAAATGAGTGCTGGGAGTGAATACTGGTTAAGACTGTTCCGACGCCATCTCCCCTCAGAGCGTTGTCCCTTGGGCGATCGGTCACCTATAGCAGTCCGCACGTAGGTTAGGACATATATTTTGTG
>JBCCWF010000682.1:0-2805 GCA_039194035.1 Cyanobacteria bacterium P01_E01_bin.6
TACATGCTAAAGCCTAAGCCGCCGCAGAGCGGCGGGGAATGTACCCAGAGAGATTCAAGCAGATTTCACCTTAATTGAAACGTATACGTATACGTGGGAGAAACCGCTGGAGTATCCTATCGCCGCTTATACAGGAGAGCAAGATTCCGAAGTTAATGCAACGCAATTAGAACAATGGCAACTGCAAACTGATAAAGAATTTTCTATGAAGATTTTTCCAGGAGCTCACTTCTATATAAATTCTTACACCGAAGAGGTCGTCCAAGACTTAATACCTCGGATTCTAGACAGGCTAAACACAGGTGAATAATAGAAGATACAGAAAAATATTGCCTTATCTATCTTCAAGCTCTATGCCAAACGTTACTATATTTGCTGCCAAGATATAGCTTTGGAAGCGGAATATATCTACAGTTTATAAGGTTATTTATGCGGCTGCACTCAATGCCAGCAGAACAGCCGATTGCCAACGCTGTTCCCATTCGTTGCTAGCAATCAACCCTCTGATCTGCAGCACCTTATGAGCTCCATCCCGTGTCCATTGCATTTTCCCACTTCTTTTGTGTCGAGCATTAACGAGAGATTCAATGTGAGATTCCGCTACCTGGCTGCTGAAAGACTGATTCTCTTGTTCCCGCTTTTCATAATTAACTAAATAGTCTTGATTCCCTTTCAAATACTTATATAGATTGTTGAGCTTCTTGTGTTTCTTGGAATCCGTAACCTTGCTCATGAGTAGTTCCAGTTTGGTCAGTGCTTCCTCAGCCTTGCCATGCCACCATGTCCATTTGACTGCCTCTAGCATTTCCTTGCATTCTTCTTCAACCGCACCCCTGGCATTTTGAAAGTTCTTGCCAATGTGCCACCATTCCAAGATGCGCGTCAGTTGTTTGCAATGATTCTCTAGGCTCGTAAGCGCCGACCAACAGTTGGGGGCTCCATCGGCCAGAACTGTAACCTCAGTGTCGTCCACTAACCCTTGCTTACGAGCAGCATTGAGGATGTAGGTCTTAATCGAGGCCTGCCCGTCATCTTTGGCTGAAAGTGCACAACTTTTACTCTCAATCTCCCGATGATGCTTGTCTATCTCTCGGATGCTCTCTGGACGATAGACAACTGCTGAGAGGGCTTCGAAGCTACGCTTTTCCTTCTCCTTGATCGGGATATGTCCTCCATCCACTTGTACGATCAGCTCCGCAGCTGGAGGAGCACAATCGCTTTGTTCGGGAGACTCAAGATTCTCTTTGGCTAGGACATCACCCACAGTATCAGTCAGCAATCGGATTTGATTGTGGTTGTTCACTCGACGGCGATGGACGGTTAGCTTCTCAAGGTTATTCTCGGCTTCACGGTAGCTGTATAAGGCTCCTTGCTCGCACTGTATGGATGGATAGAGGTACCGAAGACGGACGTTGTTGTGGGCGTACTTTGCCACTTACATTCAGGGGCTTGGCATCGATGCTTTTGGATGCCAACTTTATGGTCGGTGAATACGGCCTGAAACTTAGATTTTGCGAACCCTTGTTTATTGAGTTTCCCACTGCATTTTGGACAGTGCTCGTGACCAGGGTCGATCAGTTTCGATTGTGCCGCTAGGATTGAGTTCTGGACTTTCTCTAGAAGTGAGATTTGTTCTTCGTGACGTAGACCTAAATCAAGAATTGATTCTGGAACTTCGATATCGTAGACCTTGAGAGTATGTCGCTGAACGACTTCCTGAGAGCTGACCGCGACTTTCTCCACGACCACACGGAGTTCGTAGTTCATTCACACAACTCTCTAGACGCATACCCAATTTCAGGCATGCTATCATCCTTTCGCTATAAACTGTAAATATATTCCGCTTTCTCACACTCTCAAGGCTATCTTTGAATGAAATAGCCCTGGAGCGAAGGCTTCCACTATGGCTAGTTTTGACATCTATTTCTCTGAGTCGATGCCACACCATAACTGTTCCACTAAACAGCACGAAATAGCCCTGGCTAACTGTCCTGCTCATTATCTATGAAATCATCTGGGATAACTATAAATTTGTTTATTGAGGAGTATTGAACATTTCAATTGCGCCAATAGTCGCTGACATTTCATTATCTATACTATTGATGTTCATATTATTTCCATCTGGTGAGACAATAAATGATCCGATGTTAGTGTTTGCCGACCCAATTGCAAGAGTTTCAATAGAACCATCGATATCAATATCCCCTATTGCTTCAGCGCCTCCACTCCCGATTGCAACAGAAATGGCAATTGCCTCTATGGCATTGGGGTCAAAAGAGTCAGCGTTCAAGCCAGACTCTAACTGTACTCCAACAAAAGCTGCTGCTTCTTGAGCTTTGACGTTTCCAGGAAATAGATTTAACCCTAATAACGACAAAGCAAGCAGTGAAACTGGAACTATTTGAATTTTACTTAGCATCGTATGACTTTACTATGAGAACTGATTTGGCTATTAGAACTTACACTTGACTCTAATACTATTAAAACTAGAGATGAAGGGGCAGGGTTGTTTCGTTCTAGAAGCTGGCAATGTATGGTGAAGCATCGGGTTGGGGTCGGCTAGAGAGGACTTCTTCAATACTTAGGTCTGATTTGTATTCCCAGTTGTCTCTCGCCTTTCAGTAATCGAGAGTGTCACATGATTCGACCATATACCGTTGAGAGGGTTGTGTTGCAAGAAGCAGGGTGATCCAAGCGAGATGGTAGTGTGAGCCCCTGTGCCTCCATGAGTTAGCTAGCTGATGCCCGCCGATACTCCGTTCAAATGCCGTCACTTTTCTGCGTCGATCATCATCATGGCAGTGA
>JBCCWF010000683.1:0-2805 GCA_039194035.1 Cyanobacteria bacterium P01_E01_bin.6
CACACACAAGAATCAGAGCCAGCAGACGAGAAACTAGTCTTTTCATAAACCCTCAAGTCGGTAAAAGGTGTAAGACCATGAGCAACCGTTCGGGCGATCGCTAGCCATGGAGGTTCAATGTCGGATCTAAAAATCAAATAAAACTCAGCATGAATGACATCAGACAAAACAGCTGCCCATGGTCTCTACCGTGTCCTATTCCAAATTTATCCTTTTTAGATCCTATCGTGATATGGGTCGTTTTTAAGAAAAACAACAGCGTGACAACCGTTACACATCTCTCGGATTATTTGTGTATGGCCTTTGGATATTTATGCATGGGATGAAAGCATGTCCAGGTCTTATCCAGAGTTATTCAAGTCTGATTTCGACGCTCTTCTAATTTGAGCAGAATTTCTGCATGCACACTTTTCGTGATTGGGTAGAAATAAGCAAGAACGAGGCCAATCAATAAACACATCATCGGCAGTGGAGCAACTACGATGCGAATTGCGAGGAGTGCTGAAGCTGGTTGTTCAGAAGCGCCCCCGATATATCCTGACCACTCTAGTGCCCACCCCACAAGTTGTAAGCCTAAGGCAAGACCGAATTTCTGCAAAAGCACCATAAATGCATAGAAAATTCCTTCGCGTCGTTGCCCAGTTTGCAATTCATCAAGTTCAATCACATCCGGTAGCATTGACCATGGAATGAGATAGGCGGTAGAGACTCCAACCCCAGATAGAATCGCTAGTCCATACATTGCTCCAAGTTGCCCTGGCTGTAGAAAAAACAAACCGACTTGAGCGAATATCCAACAGACCATACCCATTCCGTACACTGCTTTTTTCCCAATTCGCTGGCTCAGGGTGCTCCAGACAAAAAGCATTAGCAACGCCGTTCCTTGAACCGCGAGAATAGCTGTGTTGGCTACTTGTGGAGATAACTGTAGCCAACTTTCGACAAAAAATTTCAAATTGGCTGCGGTGAGTTGCACGGCTAGCCAAGAACATAAGTAAATGCCAATGACGAAGAGAAATGCTCGGTTTGCGAATGCAATGCGGAGTTGAGTAAAAAAAGAAAGTGTTGGTGGCACTGGTTGGCTAAGGCGTCGTGACTCAGCAGCCATGGCCTGATGACGCGTGCCCCAAATACACCAATAGATAGGCGCAGTAGCCAGCACAGCACACGTGAGACCAATCAATAGATATTGATGCTTGAGATTCGGCACTAATCCCGTCAATAAAATGACCAGGATGACCGATAAAATACTTCCGCCAATGGAGAATGCAAATCGGAAACTATTAAGCTGTGTCCGTTCGTCGTAGTCTTGGGTGAGTTCGGGGGTTAACGCTGTATAAGGGAGGTTGACGGCTGTAAATGCCAGGTTGAAGAGCACGCCAATAACGACGTAGTAACCAAAGAGGGGCCAAGGATTGATGGCAGGATCCTCTAATGGAGGAACAATCCACTGTAGAAAAAACAGCAGCCCAAATGGGACTGCTCCATAGAGCATCCAGGAATGACGCCGCCCCCATCGTCGAGACTCTGTGCGATCGCTCAGATATCCAATGATGGGGTCATTAATGCCGTCTGATATTTTTCCGACTAGTAAAATTGAACCGGCGAGTCCCGGTGGTAATCGAGCGACTTCAGTAAAAAAATACAGCAGAAAAAAAACTAACACATTTGCTGTGATCGCTGGCCCCATGTCTCCTGCACCGAAGGCAAGCTTAGTTGGCAAGCTAAGATGATTGGGCGATCGCGATGATTGGGGAGAGGCTTTAGAAGACATGAGGTTTGGATCAAGGATGTGATCGAAGTGTATGTCTAAAACGGACAAGATTCACGCTTCAATCGTGAATTGGCGCGATGTCCTAATGGCTTGAGCAGCCTAATCACCGAAAAGACGTAACGATCATGCCTGCTTATAAGTCGCTAGCCATCATTAAACGTACCCTTGCATTTTGGCTGGCAACACAGGATTTGGAAAATCCTGTGCAGCCCGTGCAGCAGGCGGCATAGGGCTTGGGGTTTTGATTTCAATAACGTTCAGGTACTTACTTCTGGTGATTAATTTCAAAATTCCAGCTAGAACACTATATGATGCTTGTCATCCATGACTATATAAGCAACCATGCCAGAACTTTATGTGTCTTGGTCGGAGTACCACGAAACAATTGAACGCCTTGCGGCGATCGTCTACGAATCAGATTGGCAATTTAACCAAATTGTCTGTATTGCGAAAGGGGGCCTGAGGATTGGAGATACCGTCGCCCGTATTTTTGATCAGCCATTAGCAATTATGGCGACATCATCTTATGGCGGGCCAAATAACCAGGTGAGAGGATCAATCACGTTTTCACGGGATCTTGCGATGACAACTGCCAACTTAGGTAGCCGTATTCTGTTAGTGGATGATTTGGCAGATTCGGGGATGACCCTCAAGCGGACTGTTGATTGGCTTTATGCCCACTATGGATTTTACATCGATGATGTTCGTACAGCGGTGCTCTGGTACAAGGAGTGTTCGATTATAAAACCGGATTACTATGTGGACTATCTGTCTGATAATCCTTGGATTCATCAGCCGTTTGAAAAATATGAGCAGATGCAGCCAGAAGACTTGCGCAAGACAACGGCACAATCGTCAGCCAAGGGGTGACGATCCAGAACAAGCCATGATGCTGTCGGTTCGAGGAAATTGGCCAAGTAATGTAAAGTCTTGTCGAGTCAGTTAAATCCATAGATGCTTTGCGGCACATTCATCAATGCCAAAACTTTTTGTTGCAGAGCATTAAGAGGAGTGATTTGTGTAGAGCCATC
>JBCCWF010000684.1:0-2804 GCA_039194035.1 Cyanobacteria bacterium P01_E01_bin.6
AACGGCACTGGCTTCAGCGGCGGCAAGGAGCTTTGAGTCCATCAACTGAGTATCGAGCACATCCGCTGCAAGCCCTTGTTAGGCATTTCAGTATGTACCTTTACGGCGTTCTCCAAATCTTGGCTCAGCACGAGGAGCCTCAACGAAACCGGGTGTGACAAGAGCATTTCCAGTTGCAAACATATAAGTTCTGAGAATGTCTGCTTGCACTTCTAATAACCACGCATTAGACAACGAACCAAAATCGACAGCCTTAAGCCCAATATCGTTCACTAGCTCGGTGACAATTTGTTTGGCTTTATCATCATCCCCAGCAATAAAAGCTTGTATACCTGCCTTTCTGAGTGCTGCCGCATCGCAGTTGAAGACTTCCATTGCCTGATTATTCAATGCTTTCACAACTTTGGCAGAGGGAACATCTTTTTGAGTTGCTTCTGCTAGAGAATCGAGAAATTCTTCGGGCTTATACTCACGAGGAAAATCTCGATTATTTAAATCTATGATGACTTTGCCTGCCAGCACTAAGGTTGATGCTAGAAAACTTTAAGGAACAGCACGTACAGAGCTGACAATAACCTCACAGGATTCAGCAACCTCGTCATTCGTTCCACCAGTCGCACCTGCACCAATTTCCTCAGCTACGCTACTAGACTTTGCCGCATCGCGTGAACCGAAGGTTATTTGATGCCCTGCCACTGACCAAGCACCTCCGAGCACTCGCGCCATGTTACCGCTGCCCCAAAATCCTATCTTCATACTTAAGTCCTACCTCATATAGGTTTAGGTTAATCGATAACTATAGGACGCCTAACGCCCAACATCACCGGGTGGCGGCCAGCGACGTTAAATACAGAATGCGCCCGGACCACCACTCCGGTGCATGAGATTGTTATGTGGCTTTTCGCGAGATGAAATTCAACCACGTGCTGCCGATAGCGCACCCGACCGAGTAATGAACGAACACTGGTTTGCTGCGCACGACTGAGTGCAATACAAAAAGGTTGTTGGTTTGCTGCCTTTCTGATGGTTCAGCTTTGGGCGGAATTCATGAGTCGATCCACGAGCCGAGATGCACTGAGCTTGAATGGGTCAACCCGCCCAGTGTTGTATCCGAGCGAATTGTACGTTGGGTGGTTTCCAAATTCACACGGTGCAAATCCTGCGCGGTAGCCAACAAGCACTAGATTTGTCAATAAAGGCGAGACTCTTCTCGCCCGTGAACGGGTAACCCGCGCCAGCGAGATCGTGTAGTGAGTCGCTCTGTCAGTCCGCTCGTTCTGGCCTTTGAGCAACTAGGCAACTCCCCACATAACAACTAGAGAAATCGCACGAACGAGGCACCTCCGTTGAGTCCAAAGTTGGTTCTGAACCTCGCGGTCTATATCTATTATACTTTGCGTAGCATGCGGTAAAAAATGGTAAGACCGAAAGAATTTGACGAAGAAGAAGTCCTTCAAAAGGCAATGATTGTTTTTTGGAGAAAAGGGTTTCGTGCCACGACACCCAATGACCTATTGACCGCAATGCAAATTAGCAAAGGAAGTTTCTATTCGACATTTGGAAGCAAGCGGGAGCTGTTTTTGCGATGTTTGCGCTACTATTCAGCACAAATTGAATCTCAGTTGCGGGAGTTTTTAGCAAACCCCAACATTAGGCAAGGGTTGGTGAAGATTAGTAAGCAAGTGATGGATTCCGCTTGCAATGAAAAAACTGGTTGCTTGATTTACAACTCAGCGAGTGAATTAAGTCCACATGACGAAGAGGTGGATCGGATCATCAAGAATGCAATGAAGCGAAGTGAGAAAATTTATTGTGATCGAATCCGAGAAGGGCAATTAAGCGGTGAAATCAGCTCGGACATGGATTCATCGGCGATTGCTCGTTACTTAATTACTTGTTTCGCAGGATTGGGGGCCGTTGGGAAAGCAGGGGCTTCACGGAAGGGACTTGAAGAGGTGGTCGCGGTCTCGCTTCAAATTCTCGACTAATTAGATTTTTTGTCTTATTCTGTACCTACAGGTACAGAATAAGAGACAGAAGTAATGAGAATTAATCCATATTCAAAATCTTGCGTAGATTCCGAGACGCAGTTCGTGTCTGTACCAGGCGGAGATCGCTTCGCATATAGAGTGACTGGCGAAGAATCGAATGTTCCGATAGTCCTCTTCAATCACCTTGCTGGTGTTCTGGATGATTGGGATCCAGCGGTAGTTGACGGTCTTGCCGCGAAACATAGGGTCATGACCTTTGACAATCGAGGAATTGGGGGCTCGCAAGGTGCGACACCTCGTTCGGTTGGGGAAATGGCTGATGACGCGATTGCATTCATCAAAGCGCTTGGCCACTCCAAAGTAGATCTTTTCGGTTTTTCGTTAGGTGGAGCAGTAGCACAAGACGTTGTATTGAAGGAGCCAAACTTAGCTCGCAAGTTGATACTCGCAGGGACGGGACCCGGAGGGGGCATCGGCATTACGCGGATTCCCGGGCAAGCCTATCGAAACCAACTCAGAAGCATGATGACTTGGAAGGACATTCGACGCTATTTGTTTTTTACAAAAACAAAGAATGGTCAGCAAAAGGCCACAGAGTTTTTGGCACGATTGAAGCGGCGAAAGCATGATCGAGTCAAACCAATATCATTCAGATCTTTCCGTGCGTAACTTACACGACTTGGCAAAGTTCGGGGAATCGGGTAAACGGGATAGTCACAGACGATTGAAATGCGGGATGATTCTCACAGCAGAGTCATATAGCCGGACAACCATGCTTCCATTTGTTGGCATACCCCCTACGATTCAAGCCGG
>JBCCWF010000685.1:0-2792 GCA_039194035.1 Cyanobacteria bacterium P01_E01_bin.6
CCCAGGTTTTTAAAGTGAGTTGTATGTATGCCTATCTGCTTAAACGTGCACGTAGTGTTCTAGTCTCTATTTAAGTACCTGGACGTCATTAAGCCCAAAACTCAAAATCCTGTGCTGCTCGCTGCGCGAGCGGCACAGGATTTTGAAGGGTATGTTTAATGATGGATAACTACTGAAACCCAAACCATATTGAAAACCTACAGTTCCCAACCTAGACGAGGTTTATTTATTAAGAGGGGAATCTAGAAATAACGTGCTCTCGATTAAAAGGCAGTTGTTCAGACGTAATTTTTATGCCTGTCATTACCGGACACAGCATCCTATTATGGCAACCCATCCGCCCAAAACAGCACCCATGGCTAACGCTCCTATCAGGCATTGAACACAATGTCTTCACGAGTGCTGTAGATCCTTGAGATGCCTACCTGGTATAAGTTACACAATAATACTTACACCCTTGCCATTCCAAATCAGGGAAGGCTAACATCTAAACTCTGAATTCACTGAGAATTAATATGTCGTGGTTATGCTGAAGCAGCAGCAACAATCATCGGTAATATGCAGTCCCATTGAAAATCGCTAAAAAGTAGCTCAATCATCACGTTGTAAACATCTTTGTTTCGGATCAAGCTGCTAGAATCTTTCAATTGCAGACGCTCGATATAAGCCTCCTCGAAGAAAATTCAATAACTTTAATTACAAGTACCTACCTGCATCATTTATGAGCGACACGATTCTCAACGTCCAAAACCTCTGTATTCAATTTCGGAATGACACCCGCAGTGTTAATGCTGTCAACAACATTTCATTTGAAATAAAGCGGGGGGAAACACTGGGCATCGTTGGTGAATCTGGGTCAGGTAAATCGGTAACAGCACTCTCTGTGATGGGCCTTGTTCCCAGCCCCGATGGACAAGTTGTGGGCGGAGAAATTTTATACCGCTGTGCAAGGGAAGGAACCTGTGAGGACTTTCGTACACTCCCGGCAGAAAAAATTCAGAGCTATCGGGGTGGACGTATTTCGATGATTTTTCAGGAACCCATGAGTTCTCTGAACCCGGTCTATACCTGTGGATTCCAAATTGTTGAAGCGATTCGACAACATGAAGACATCTCTAAATCAGCGGCACGGCGAAAGGCTGCATCTCTTCTTCAAGAAGTTTATTTGTTGCCCAGTGATGAGGAACTGCGTCAGCAATACATTGATGGTTGGAGAAAGCGCACGCTGGGGACATCGAAACATCGATCTAGCATCACTCCTATTGATGCCAGTGCGATGCCGATTGAAACCGAGATTAATGACTATGTCAATCATCAGAAACAGTTAATTCTCGATCGGTATCCCCATGAGCTGTCTGGAGGACAAATCCAGCGTGTCATGATTGCTATGGCCATCTGCTGTAATCCTGATCTGTTGATTGCCGATGAGCCAACAACGGCATTAGATGTGACTGTTCAAGCTCGGATTATGGAGCTTTTACAAGAACTGCGCGATCGCCGAGGCATGTCAATGATTTTTATCACCCATGACCTCAGTATCATTGCGGAAATTGCGGATCGAGTTGCGGTTATGTATCGAGGCAAGATTGTTGAGACAGGTTCCGTGCTCGACATCTTCTCAAATCCCCAACATCCATATACAAAGGGACTCTTGACATGTCGTCCTCAGTTAGACCAACAGCCTCGCTGCTTACCAACCGTATCCGACTTTATGGATGTTATTGAAACAGAGGATGGGGTTCCTCTGATCAAGGCCAAAGATGTTGACTTGAAATGCGCGCCAAACGATTTCGTCAGTGATGATGAGCTGACGCAGCGACTGGATAGCCTTACCCAGAAACCTCCAATTTTGTCCGTTCGTGATCTTCAAGTCGGTTTCCCTATTCGAGGATTTTTAGGCCGAACTCGACGATATTTTATGGCTGTCAACAAGGTGACCTTTGATGTGTATCCTGGTGAAACCCTAGGCCTGGTTGGAGAGTCGGGATGTGGCAAGAGTACGCTCGCTGGTACGTTGCTTCGGTTGATTAAACCGATGGGCGGTGACATTATTTTTGATGGAGAAACCATTACACACGTTAGTCAGAACGATCTGCGCCGACTGAGACGAAACATGCAGATTATTTTCCAAGATCCATTCAGTTCTCTTGACCCTCGCATCAGTGTTGGAGATGCCGTCATGGAACCACTCAACATCCATCAGGTGGGAGATAGTCGGAGGCAGCGCAAGATGCGTGCAGCAGAGCTACTCGATCGTGTGGGAATCTCTCCGAACTGCATTAACCGATATCCCCATGAATTTTCTGGCGGACAACGACAGCGCATTTGCATTGCACGAGCATTGGCACTCAATCCAAAGTTTATTATTTGCGATGAATCGGTTTCGGCTCTTGATGTATCAGTACAAGCCCAAGTCTTGAATTTGCTGAAAAGTCTTCAGAGTGAGCTTGGGCTAACCTATATCTTTATTTCTCACGACCTGAGTGTGGTTAAGTTCATGAGCGATCGCATTATTGTGATGAATAAAGGAAAAATAGAAGAGATTGGCGCGGCTAATGATATTTATCGTCAGCCTCAGCAAGACTATACACGGCAATTGATTGCAGCAATTCCTTCCGGTAGCGTCGAACATATTCGCCAACGCGTGGCACAGCGATCGGCATAACCTACACACAAAATAACAACGGCCTTTAGAGAGCAGTCCGAAAATAATTCAAACATACTAAAAACTATGTAAGGGACTTGCTAGAAAATAACGTACCAATAGAGGGGCGGCGGGCTTAGCCCGCCGC
>JBCCWF010000686.1:0-2783 GCA_039194035.1 Cyanobacteria bacterium P01_E01_bin.6
CGGCTATATGACTCTGCTGTGAGAATCATCCCGCATTTCAATCGTCTGTGACTATCCCGTTTACCCGATTCCCCGAACTTTGCCAAGTCGTGTGTTAAAACGCTATGGCCTATTATTATCAGGCTTCACACCCTTTTCTTCTCTCTTATGTCAGTGACATTGGTCTAGATATAGCTTGGCATGTAAGGCATAGCGTAAATGAAGCTTAACCACTAGCTTGCCTGACCGAAGTTGCTCCTTGAGGCGTTGCAACCCCGATTCATCTGCTGAACTGGGAGCTCCTAACATCAACTGTTCGCGGAACTCCTGAGCCATTAACCTTCTAAGACGAAGCGCTTCCCCCTGGTCAATGCGCTTGTTCTCCTTGATAATGGCCAGATTTTTGCGCAGGTCCTCTTTCGGTAATCGCTGCATTCCCACCAGTAACCGACAGCGGGCACCATCTCCACCAACTAACTGCTCAATGGTCGGATCAATTAAGCGCCATCCACGCAAGTTAAAGTAGCCCACGCAAAAGTCAGCTTGGGTCGCTTGATTGAGCGTATCCTTCAGTGTTTCCAGCAGTTGAAGGTCAATGTTGTCAAAAATGCGTGGCAAGGGCTCTCGACCTATTTCCTATATCGACTTTAGGTAATCTGTGGAATGAACTTATTAAGCCCACTTAATCATTCATAGGCAAAAACTATTCCAAGACCAGTTGATATATTGCCCTAGAGTTTCATTGAAAAAGTATGATTCCTGGAAGATTTAATTGGAAATTGGTTTAGATTCAGCAAGCAGTGCCGAAGAATAAACATGAATGTCTTAAAAATCTCTTTTTTCATCAGGTTATAACTGGCTCAATTTTGCTAGTTAGGCAAAATCAAATATTCACACATCAAGACATTATCGTCTTAAAAATAGACTGTGCTTATCAATTGTCACTTCTGGATCAGTTCAACTTCATAATTGAAAACCGCCCACTCAGTCCAATTCCAACGCTCCAAGTTAAGGTCACGTTCTGCCTTCTGAGATCGTGCCAATCCCTCGGGGGTGGCATAGACACCCAGAGCAATCGTCTGTTGCCGATTATCCCTTCCATTCCATGGCTTCTTGGGGAAAGAATCTCGGATCGTCAGTTTGCGATCGCGACGCATAATTACCATCGGTGGTTAGCATCCTTAATCAGCTGATCCACCTGCTCAAAACTCACCATTCCCTCTTATAAACACCAGACGAATCAAAACTGCTCTAAACCCTTTGAAAGATTAAGGATTAGAGGGTGGATCCAATCATGAGCTCCACCCCTGATCAATGATGATTTTTCGTACCCGATAAATCAACGTGTCACATTCTAACTGGCACACTAAGTACCCTGAAAAACTGATCTGATTTTGATCTAATTCTTGCTTTCAGATACGGCATTTTTACCATAAAAAGCTGCCCTATCTGAAAGGCAGATAGCTTCTCAAATAGGGCTCTAATGACTGCAAACCAGAACGGAGAGGGTGGGATTCGAACCCACGGTACCTTTCGGTACACTCGATTTCAAGTCGAGCGCATTCGACCACTCTGCCACCTCTCCAAAGGGGGGCTAAAGACAAGACTTACATTTTACCTTGAGATGGATAATCCGCTACAAGTTCTTTTCTGTTTGGTTCCACACTCCCAATCAGCTCTGCAACGTTGCGCTAGCACTGTTGGAAGTATTGATCCACTGCTTTACGATGCTCGTTACAAAAGTCCTGCTTGGTTGACACAAGGATTCGAAGACTAGCGGCTGAAACCGCGATTATCTGTCCCACATCCACCTATGCAAACTATCTATGCAAACTATGCAAACGACTCTTATCCACCCCAGTAGGTTTTGCCCGTGTCAGTAGCTAAGTAGATGGCCATCATTAAACGTATTCTTCCAAACCCTGTGCCGCCTGCACAGCGGGCGGCACAGGGTTTGGGGTTTTGGTTTTAATTACGTCCAGGCACTTAGCCATACAGTCATCATTGCGTCTGTTCATCAGGCTTGTATTTTAAGCCAGGAAGCATCCCATCTTAAAATACGAGCAGTTAATCAGAATTGATAACAAAGATGGAGTAATCAATCCATATTCGTAAACTTTATTTTCGCCATGAGATCCTTTCGATGAATTAGGATATCTTGTTATTAGAAGCTTATGGCTTCTAGCAAAAGTCAAATCGAAGTTGTTAGAAAAGAGGAGGTATATGATCGATTCCTCGAACGATTTGATTGACTCAAGTACCAACAGCACTCAAGTAAGCCCTTGATAATTCCTATTAGTGGGAAACGAGAGTAATTCCTTTGAAAAGAAGTACATTATTGACTGTTGTTTGATATGTTTCTTTCTTTGGAGATATCTCTAGATAATTTTCTCTTTATGTGAGGAATGGTTTCAAGGTTGCAACTCTGAGTGCTGTTGACTATAGAAATTTATATGTGTTGAATACTTGATTCAAGGTTTATTGACTCATCAACTAACAAAAGAAGCCTCTCCATAGAGAGGCTTCTTTTGTTAGTAATGTAGGTTTTCTGGGCTGTATTTTAAGCCGGGATTGTGGGATGCGGGGTGTTTTGCAATCCCATTAAATTTTCCTGGCTTACGTTAGTGGCGATCGGGAGCATCCCACTTTCGACGAAATAGTCAACTGGCAAGCTGACCATTGAGGTAGGTACAGCGCAGACTCAGCATGGCATTGACGGAGGCAGTATTCCAGCGGGCACCAGAAATTTGCAGCCGTCGGCCAATCTGTTTGACCGCCGACTCGACCGCCCCTGAGCCGATGGA
>JBCCWF010000687.1:0-2768 GCA_039194035.1 Cyanobacteria bacterium P01_E01_bin.6
GGGCGCGCGTTGCGCGCCCCAAACCCTGCTTTCTTCGTTGCAATTTTGAGAAGGTTGCCAAGTTATGTGATGAGATTCTCTGAAACGCTGGAGTGAAAACAATTCTGTTTTTGTTCTCTAGAGAGCTTGTTGAAAGGTTTTGCACGGTATCCCGTTAAGCTGTAAAGTTCTGTTAATGGCTAGAGTTGGTACCGGAGTAACGGATGTTCATCTGTTGCTCTATTGCTGCATATTGTTATGAATAAGCTCCATTAAAAATGATGAAAGTTTCTGTAAAAGCTTTGATGTCAAGGGCTTTTCAGGCTTCTGTGAGATGTAGAGTTCACTATCTGAACTTCTTAGGTCAGTTCTAAATGTATTGCAAATGAGGCGGGTACGTTTCCTACGGCAGTGAGTCAGATGCTTTGCTATGAGCACACCGATTGTAATTTCAGGGTTGTTTCATCAACCTCGATTCGCGTGATGTGGGGAACAGAAAACGAATTTAGCAACACGGATGTGGGGAGTTGATGAGGGTTCATGCTTCTTTGAAGTCGCTACACCCAATGTCAAATAATTGGAATCATCCAATTTAAATTTTGAAATGAGTCGATAACGGCTTAACGATGTCGATATTGCTAACCCGTTATCTTTCTGGCTAAAAGGACGTGAGTCCAAACGATTTAGCCATTTTTAGTAAACCAGATTCAATGGAGAGGGAATTTAGAATGACTGTGACTACGAGTTTTCCGATTGATCTGAGTGCCTATAAGGCGATCGCCCTTGATCCGTCTGTGCCAACGCTAACCAGTGAGCAACGGGACGCACTCAAATTCAACATTCAGCTGTGTCGTGATGCCATTGTCTTTTTCACCGCAACAGGAGCAGCACGGGGCGTCGGTGGCCATACAGGTGGCCCCTATGACACTGTGCCTGAAGTCATGATTCTAGATGCCCTCTTCAAGAGCAAGCCCGAGCAGTTTGTGCCTATTTTCTTTGATGAAGCGGGTCACCGAGTCGGAACTCAGTATCTGATGGCAGCTCTCGATGGCGATTTGCCGGCTGAGCAACTGATGCACTACCGTGAAGCCCACCAAAAACTTCCTGGGCACCCTGAGTTAGGACTGACTCCAGGCGTCAAATTCAGTTCTGGACGCCTTGGCCATATGTGGCCTTACGTCAACGGTGTGGCGCTAGCAAACCCTGGAAAAACTTTATTCTGCCTTGGGTCTGACGGTGCTCAGCAAGAAGGCGACGATGCAGAAGCTGCTCGTCTTGCGGTGGCTCAACACATCAATGTCAAGCTGATCATTGACGATAACGATGTCACCATTGCTGGAAATCCCTCGAAGTATCTCGGCGGCTACAGCGTCAAGAAGACGCTAGAAGGTCATGGATTAACCGTTCTCGAATGCGATGGCGAAGACATTGATGCTCTCTATGCCAGCATTTGCAAAGCCGTTAACACGCCTGGCCCTGTTGCCGTTATTGGCAAGCGACCGATGTGTCCGGGGATTGAGGGACTTGAGGGGTCAAACCACGGCCATGACGTAATTTCTGTGGATGGTGCCCTGAAGTACCTCGAATCCAAAGGCCATACTGCTGCGGTTGAGATTCTAAAGGGCATTGAGAAGCCCAAGAATACCTACAAGTTCCTGGGGTCTAGTGACAAACTTGGATCCAATCGCAATGTCTTCGGTGAAGCGATGGTCGAAGTCCTCGGCACCATGAGCGAAGCAGACCGGAAGAACAATGTTCTTGTGGTTGACAGCGACTTGGAAGGCTCTTGTGGTCTCGCACAAATCCGCAAAGCGCATCCCGAAGTATTCATCAGTGGCGGGATTCAAGAACGAGGAAACCTCTCGGCAGCAGCTGGTTTCGGCATGGAGAAAGGCAAGCAGGGCGTCTTTGCGACCTTCAGCGCTTTTCTCGAAATGTGTATTTCTGAGATCACCATGGCACGGTTGAACTACTCGAATCTGCTGTGTCACTTTTCCCATGCGGGTATCGACGACATGGCCGACAACACCTGTCACTTCGGCATCAACAACATGTTTGCCGACAACGGGCTGGATGATGGCTATGAGACACGCCTCTACTTCCCTGCGGATGCGAACCAGATGACAGCCGTGGTCAAGAAAGTCTTCAGCGACCCTGGTCTTCGCTTCATCTTTTCCACTCGTTCCAAAGTTCCCATGGTGTTAGGAGCGGATGGAACCGAGCTGTTTGCTGGCGACTACACCTTTACTCCTGGCAAAGATGACCTGATTCGGGATGGCTCTGCTGGGTACATTGTTACCTTTGGTGATTCTGTCTATCGAGCATTGGATGCGGTTGAGCGATTGAAGCAAGAAGGCATTGAGGTTGGTTTGATCAACAAGTCTACTCTCAACGTGGTGGATGAAGAGATGATGGCGAAAATCGGCAAGGCTCCGTTCGTCTTAGTGACAGAAGCGTTTAACCGACGGACTGGATTAGGAAGCCGCTTTGGTTCTTGGTTGCTAGAGCGTGGGTATACTCCGAAGTTTGCGTATTTGGGCACCCATGAAGAAGGCTGTGGTGGTCTGTGGGAACAGTACCCCTATCAAGGCATTGACCCCGATGGCATCATGAAGAAAGTGAAGGAACTGGTCGGCTAGTTTTTTAGGTCTAAGTCGCTTGGCGTTATTAAACTAAAAATCCAAAAACCTGGAGAGCGCCTCGGAGGGGCGCTCTCCAGGTTTTTAAAGTGAGTTTATTCACGACTTGGCAAAGTTCTCGAAGTTTTTTTGTTTTAAGAAGAAAAAAGA
>JBCCWF010000688.1:0-2760 GCA_039194035.1 Cyanobacteria bacterium P01_E01_bin.6
CTCAAGGTGGTGATTTTATTAATGAAATAGTATGGAAAAGAACTACTGCTAAATCCTTGATGTCTAGGCAGTTGCCAAATAATCATGACATTATATTTTTTTATAGAAAGAGTTTTGCTTCTGTATGGAACTCAGAGCATTTATACATTCCTTATGAAAAAGATGATTTGCCCCAAAAAACAGCAAAGAAATATTGCCATAAAGATCCTGATGGAAGATTATATACTCTTGGTGATTTAACAAATCCAAACTCTAACAGACCTAATTTAACTTATGAATTTCTTGGGCTAACTAAAGTCTGGCGATGGACTAAAGAAAGAATGCAGGCAGCTTATGATGAAGGTTTTATTGTTCAGCCTAAGCCCGGAGGTGTTCCACGTTTAAAGCGATATTTAGATCGGCAAAAAGGAATTCCAGTGGATGATACCTGGATAGACATAGCACCTCTAAATTCTCAAGCTAAAGAAAGATTAGGTTATCCTACACAGAAGCCAGAAACATTACTACAAAGAATTATTCAAGCCAGCAGCGATGAAGGTGATGTTGTTCTTGATGCCTACTGTGGATGTGGCACAACTGTTGCGGTAGCTCAAAGATTGAACCGCAAATGGATAGGAATTGATATTACATATCAAGCTGTCAGCCTTATTCTCAAGCGTCTAGAAGATGCTTATGGCTCTAGCGTCTTGGATGATGTAAAAGTCGATGGAATGCCCAGAGATATTGAAGCAGCAACGGCACTTGCAAACAGGAAAGATGACCGTACTCGAAAAGAGTTTGAAAAGTGGTCAGTCCTCACCTACACAAACAACAGGGCCATCATCAATCAGAAGAAAGGTGCTGATAGAGGCATTGATGGAACAGTTTTCTTCTTAAAGCCAGACAAGGGACATGGACGTATCATTTTTCAGGTTAAATCAGGCAATGTCAAATCAGGTGATATCCGAGATTTGCAAGGCACGATGACACGAGAGAGAGCTGAAATGGGGCTATTCATCACCCTGAAGAAACCATCATCTGCAATGGTCAAAGAAGCGAAAGCAGCAGGTAATTTTCACCATGAGGTAATGAATCGAGATTATCCATGCATTGATATCGTAACTATTCAAGACATCTTGGAAGGAGAACGGCTAGAGATTCCGCTGAGTTTGGAGGTAATTCGTTCCGCTGAGAGAAAGCAAAAGCCAGTAGAACAACTCCCTCTACTACCTAGGGTCGTTGAAGATGGCGTTAATCCATATGCAGTTTGATAGACTACCATTTGGCTTCAAGGGCAATCCTAGACCGTAGCGATCGCCCGCGAGATGACCCTTGATCTAACCCTCCGCAACTACACTGTCACGATTAGCAACGCTGACGGCACCAGCTCATTAGACGTCACCAGCCTGATGCTTTCCTGCGTGGCATCAAATCGGCAATTGGATGAGAGTGGCCTGATTGACACAACTGGGAATCTTGTCCTCACGGCTTTTCCCAACGCCTCATTTCCTGAGTCTCTCAACCCACGCCTCAATCCAACTCGATGGGCACGGGGCGCACAGATTGACATTCGAGTGGCAAACGCTTCAGGCACTCTAGTCCGCCATCCGCGTGGGCGACTCCGCATTTTACAAGTGCCTCGAACGCCCAGCCCTAGCAACCCAATTCTTGAGATTCCCCTCGGCTGCATGTTGTCCCTTCAGGACTACCGTCAACCACCAGGCGAAGATACAGGTATCACTGCAGGTACTTCCACATCAAGAACCTCTGCAATTAATACATTGGCTGGGTTGGCTGGACTGGGCACCCTCCAAGACACCATTGCTGAATATCCCATCAATAGCCCACTTCCCCGCTTGAGTGGCGGCTATGTTTCACAGATGGGTCAGCTTGCCTATGCAGCGGGCTATTGCCTGTGGATCGACAACCAGGAACGACTCAAGGCTGTCCGGCTACCCAAAACCCCAACACTTGCTTTTGAAATCAAGTTGGGTAGAGATGAAGCAGAATTTCTACCGTTGGATGTGAATGAGACGCCACCCAAGAAAATCATTGTCTTCAGTACCTATAGCAAGGCTGTACAAACGCAAGATCCACCCGATGAATTGGTTGTTGCTGCTGACGATGTGTATGAGCCGTCTCAGACATCGCTGACTAAATGGACGGGCATGGGCACGGCCACGCCCACCAGCAATCAAGTTGTGGAACAACCCTTGGGCTTATTGATGCCGGATCAATATCCGGACAACAGGGGATTAGAGACAGCAACAGAAACAACCGTCACGGAAGATTATTCACTTTCGACTGAGCTGCTAGAGAGCCGAACAACCATCACCAAAGCTCCTCGTGGCGTGATACTGCCAACGACCTATCCAGGTATTCGCACCCTTGAGCAGTCCATCAAAACCATCTTTGTGGTCGATTATCAGAATGGTCAGGTCGTGAGAGAAACGGATTACACCTATGAACCTTATGGAACGGTTTACCCACAAGGAAATTCGGGAAACGCCATTTTAGATGCCACAGCCTCAGATTTCACCGAAGTATTGAGTGAGATGTCCACCACATGGTGGCGAGAAACGAATAAAGGCTGGGCAAAGACGGAAAGTAAAAGAGTATTTGGAACCGGGAACGCATCACTACACGACTTGGCAAAGTTCTCGAAGTTTTTTTGTTTTAAGAAGAAAAAAGAGACTTAGGCAGGCATCATGACCTCCACAACTTGTTCAACAGATTGCCCTTGGGCAAAGAGCGAGTGACACAACTGCACCAGAGGATGGA
>JBCCWF010000689.1:0-2707 GCA_039194035.1 Cyanobacteria bacterium P01_E01_bin.6
CCGCCCGCTGCGCGGGCGGCACAGGATTTGGGAGGTTACGTTTAATGACGTCCAGGTACTTACACAGACTACGCAACATAGTTTTGCTGTTCATTAACCTCTATGCTTCTTTCTAGTGACACGGTCAAACAAAAAGCTCTTGATTTAGGGTTTCATAACGTCGGCATTGTCTGTGTCGATGAGCAGACCCTTGAGCGTATACAGCCATCCGTAGACGCTCTTAATCAATGGATTAACGATGGTTATCATGCCCAGATGGCTTGGATGTCCAATGAACGGCGGCAGAATATTTTACGGATTATGCCAGAGGTTCAATCTGTTATTTGCGTCGCATTGAACTACTACACTCCACATCAACGTCCGCATGGACTCGACTATGCCAAGATTTCGCGCTACGGGTGGGGCCGCGACTATCATCGCGTCATGACCAAAAAGCTAAAGGCATTTACCCAGTGGATCAAAGAACAAGACCATGCATGTGAGGTGAAATTTTATGCCGATACAGGACCCATGCAAGATAAAGTTTGGGCTGAGCAGGCCGGTATTGGATGGATTGCAAAAAATAGTAATGTGATTACTCGTGACTACGGATCCTGGGTGTTTCTAGGCAATGTGTTGACGACCCTGCCCCTCACGCCTGATCACCCTCATACTCAACATTGTGGTTCCTGCACACGCTGCATTGATGCTTGCCCGACGGGGGCGATCGCCCAACCGTTTGTCGTTGATGCCAACCGCTGCATTGCATATCACACGATCGAAAACCGAGAGCCCGACCTACCAAAGGCGATCGCCCAACAGATGGAAGGCTGGGTTGCTGGATGCGACATTTGTCAAGATGTATGTCCTTGGAATGAACGATTTGCCCAAGAAACAGATGTCGAAGACTTTCAGCCTTATTCTTGGAATATAGCGCCTACGTTAGACGAATTAGCTAATATTTCAAATGAGGAATATGAGCGTCGGTTTCCAGCATCTGCACTGCGACGAATCAAACCCGACATGCTGCGCCGCAATGCCCGTGCGAACATAGAAAATCACGGTGAATGATATGAAAAACTAGAGAACACAAGGCTTGAACTTTCGTCACATTGATTTATATATCTAAGCTTGAACGTTCGTCAATTGACCGATATCTCTGACAGAATATTTTCCTGTCTTAAGTACCTGGACATAATTAAAACCAAAACCCCAAATACTGTGCCGCCCGCTAAACGGGCAGCACAGTATTGGGAAGATTACGTTGACTTATGGCTAGTTACTTATCAATGCAGTAAAGCAGACGTGGTCATTCATTCTGTTCCATCAATGAATGCCATCAACTGATGAATTAAGTCCCTATTTCCATGATTAGGTCGAATCTCCTGAAACTAAATCGCCTCGCAAGTAGCGTACCGTTACGGACTGTCATTATTGTTCCATTTGTTTGTCAAATATTTGCAACCGTGGGATTAGTTGGATACTTGTCCTTTCAGAGTGGACGACGGTCTGTCAATGATCTCGCATTCCAACTGATAGAAACTGCCAGTAAAAACATTGACCAAAAATTAGAAAACTATTTGACAGCCCCTCATATTATCAATCAATTACGCTTTGACGATTTTCATGATGGCTTGCTCAGTACTCAAAATATTGAAGGTTTATACGACCATTTTTGGACTCAAAAACAAGTATTTGGTTCTGTGAGTTATGTGTACATGGGCAGCACCGAGGGGGGAATGATTGCTGCCGGCCGTCTGCCAGACGGTACGCTGCTGTTGGGTGGCACCGATCAATTTGTAGCGGGTGACTATAAAATCTATACCGCCAATGAAGACGGTGAACAACTCGAAGAATTTAGGGTGTTACCCGATTGGGATGCCTATAACTACCCCTGGTTCACAAAACCCATTGAGGCAGGCGGACCAATCTGGGGAACTCCTTATAAATGGACAGGGCGAGACGTTGTCGCGATTTCTGCAGGTCGTCCTGTTTATGATCCGGAAGGAAACTTCGTTGGGACAGTTGCCGTTGATCTCTCATTGTCAGACATTAGTCACTTTTTAGAGACGATTGAGATCAGCCCTTCGACGTCTATCTTCATTGTTGAAAAGTCTGGGGATCTGATCGCAACATCAACGGACACACCCGTAGCCTTAACTCAAGATGAAGCAACTGTCAGAATTAAGGCAGAAGAGAGTCAAGATGAAACAGTTCAACTGGCATCTCAAGCCATTCTAGATAAGATTCAGGATTGGCAAGACGGTTCCCAATCCGAACTATTCCAACTAGTCATCGACGATCAACGTCATTTTGTCAGCATCGTGCCGTGGCAAGATGAATTCGGCTTAGATTGGCGAATTGTCATGGTCGTTCCCGAAAGCGATTTCATGGGACAAATTAACCAAAATGTTCGTCGCACGATATTCCTGTCTTTGGCAGCATTAGGGGGCTCTATATTATTGGGGATCTCGACGGCTCGCTGGATTGTGCAACCCATTTTGAAGCTGAATCAATCAGCCAAAGATCTGGCTAAAGGTCAGTGGGAGATGCCGATTCTGGCAGAGCGCAATGATGAGGTGGGACAGCTAGTTGAGCTTGGCGCGAATCAGGCTACCATTTAGGAGTACCCCAGAGGACACTCTCATGCCTCGCCTTACTCCCGCTCCCTTACACCTATCCGAGCAAGAACGAGAAGCCCTTCAGCACCTCATCAATCGCCATAGTA
>JBCCWF010000690.1:0-2703 GCA_039194035.1 Cyanobacteria bacterium P01_E01_bin.6
GTTGATGAACACCTGTGAATCGCTTAAAGTTTTTTCTATTAAGGGTTTGGGCTGCTTCGTAGTTCATTAGATATGGTTGTGATAGGAGGGTATATCAGGGTCAATACCATATCGTGCAACCAATTATGCAAGAGGTCTAGTCTTGCAAAGAAACTGAATCACGCAATGCCATCGATTAGAAGATCGATCTCAGCATTAATTGTCTCAGGAAAAATTCGGCCAACATTAATTGAAGATGCTGTTCATTACATTGTTTGGGAGCAAGATAACTCGAACAAATGTGACGATTTCGAATCATCATCGTTAAGCCAAAAATGAGATTTTAAAGCGAGTAACTGGCCTTTATTTTAATCAACAAGACATCGAAATGAAATACATAAAAAACAACGAATTTCTTCCTCTAATTTCCGAGAATTTCGCAAAGAAATGGTTGGGGGTTCTATCTGCTTATATTGGATTAATGGGTGCTTTCATGCTTCCCACTCAAGTGCGGGCAGCAGAGACAATTTACGCGAATATTGGTCCTGCTGAACGCACGATTTCCGTTGACTCTCTAGAAATCTTTGTAGAAGAAGGCCAGTTACCTGATGACCTGAAAATGTTTAATCGGGTGCTGGAGCCAGATGTATTAGAACAAATTCGTCAGTTGCTAAAGCAGCCCATTAATACCAATGTTGTTGAAGCATCTCAGCTTACCTATTCGCCACTCGGAGAAGACTTTCTACGGCGTCTCGGCACCATCATTCAAACTGAAGCAGGGCAAAATGGACTGTATGCCATGCGAAGTGCAATTATCCTGGCTGCAGATGAACCGGACGGGCTGACATTACTAAATGTGTTGCGCTATTTCCCGACAGAAGGGATTCGCATTGATATTGCTGAAACATTGACTGTTGGCCAAGAACTTTTTGCACTGACCAGGGTAAGAGATGGTGCCCTGGAGGCGATCGCCCGCCAGGCTGAGCAAGAAGCCGCGTCTGGGGTTGATTTTGAATTTTCGCTATCGTCTGACTTGCGGAACTTAGGCCAATATTCGGTTGAACAACAGGTACTGACGGTCACGGATACAACTCGTTCGAGTCCACTCAACGCGGAAGAGCGACAATTTAGCGTTGATCTTTACTTACCTCAACGAACGACTCAGCCGGCTCCAGTAATTGCCATCTCTCATGGATTGGGAGCACAGCGATCTGAGTTTCGTGTTCTTGCAGAGCATCTCGCATCCTATGGGTTTGCGGTTTTTGTTCCCGAACATGTCGGGAGCAACGCAGAACTTGCTGAGCTCAGGCGCTCAGGAAATTCTTTTGGCAAGCCAAGTGCAGCTGAGTTTATTGACCGACCGCAAGATATCTCCTTTGTTTTGGATGAACTAGAGCGCCTTTCTCAACGTGACCCTAACCTGAGAAATCGACTGGCTCTCAATCAAGTGGGTGTGATTGGTCATTCTCTAGGAGGCTATACAGCCCTCGCCCTCGCGGCAGGACAGATTAATGACACCCATCAAAACGAAACCTGCTCTAATAATTCACCAACATTAAACTTATCCTTGATTTTGCAATGTCAAGCAATTGACTTGCCCCCAGAACCTACAAACGTGCAGGATCCTCGCATCGTTGCTGTGATGGCTCTTAATCCCGTTTCTAGCACAATTCTTGGGCCTGAGAGTTTGAGCCAAATTGAGGTGCCCGTGATGATGGTGCAAGCTAGTGAGGATGTTCTAGCCCCGATGGTTCCAGAGCAACTGATCCCGTTCAGTTGGCTAACAACCTCGCAGAAATATTTGGTGACGTTATTTTCTGGTGGGCATGGTTCAGCGAATCAAACACAACCATTTGAAGAAAATTTGGCGACCACCGTGTTGACTGGCCCCAATACAGATTTAGGGAGTCGCTATACACGGGCGTTGAGTGTGGCATTTATGCAGATGTATGTGAATGATCAACCCTTATATGAACCCTATCTCAGTGCAGCCTACGCGGCATATATGAGCGAAGAGACTCTGAACGTAGAGCTGATTACACGTCCAGTGGATATTCCGCGCGATCGCAGTGCTTTTTCTCGCTAGTACTTGACGGCATAAGTAAAGCGAGTATTCATGCCGTTGACCGGCCGATGAATTATCTCGACCGAACGCTGTTTTCGATGCAGTATTTCCATGATTCCTGGGAGGAAGCGCTCCAAGCTGGACAAGCCATGGCGGTATTATGGAATTTCCACCCTTTCTGTCGCAAGACTCTGCAGAAGACCGGATACCTCTGTCCCTTTGAGCAGCTCAATGGCTTTCGATATCACCACCATTGGTTAAGCAACTTCCTCATTGCTTCATCACTCAATGACAGGCAAACACTTCCACAATCGCCTCACACAAAATAGCTTGGAACCAGTCCTGATTGTAGTAAAACTGTTGCAGTCGCCGACCAAGAGTGAGATCTCCGGGGCAATCCTTCATGTCTGTGTCTGATAAATAGTTCGTAATTGCTCAACTGAATAGCCAATCAGACTGAGTTGAAGTAAGGGCACGAGAAATAGCATCAAAGGCGGATATCCCCTGACGCATTGCGATATTGACCAGCGTTCTCACATGAGCAAATAACTCAGCGCCCCAATCGGAGCGAAAGCCATGATTCACTTTGCGAAAGACAACGCTCCATCGCAACGCTTGCTCACTAGAATTATTGGTCGGTGGAATCGTCTCATCATCGA
>JBCCWF010000691.1:0-2682 GCA_039194035.1 Cyanobacteria bacterium P01_E01_bin.6
AAAAACCGTGTTTTGGGCGCGCGCACCGCGCGCCCCAAAACCTCGTTCCTCTGTAAATTTTGCCAAGTCGTGTGATGAACATGATCTCTGTGAAGAAAATGTGTTCACATGTGATGAGGTGATTCAGTCGCTAACGTTCTCTCACCCAGCTTTGACGGTTGAACGACTACTTGATGCTGAATGACATATTGAGCTGATTCGTTGAGTTGTATATCATGACAGACCCAATCACTCCCTCCGATTCGCCCGTTTCGCCCTCAGCCTCCCATCAGTGGATTCAGCAGGGCAGAAAGCTCATCGAGCCTGTGGTATTGCTTGCGCCTGCGGGAGTGTGGCTCATTCTATTGTTGGTCATTCCTACTCTGTTGATTCTCAATATCAGTCTTATCCCTGGATTGCGCCCGGATGACCCGACGGGAGCGTATGGCCTGGGCAATTATCTGAGAATCTTGCAGCCGGTTTATCTGCACGTCATTGGGCGATCGCTCTACTTTGGCGCCGTTTCCACGGTGCTGTGTTTGGTTCTGGGGTTTCCAGTAGCCTATTGGATTGCGCTCATGGCACCCACGCGATGGCAAAATCTTCTGCTGGTTGGGTTTGTGCTACCGCTATGGACGTCATCTCTGCTCCGAGCCTATGCTTGGAAATCTATTCTTCGCCCCCAAAGTGGTGTACTGAATACGGTTCTCTCATTTTTGCACCTGCCCACGCAAGACTGGCTCAATACCCACACGGCTGTATTCATCGGTCTCACCTACAACTTCCTCCCATACATGGTGCTGATTCTCTATGCCTCCTTGGAGAAACTTGATCGCCGTTTGCTAGAAGCGTCTGCCGATTTAGGCGCAACCCCACAACAAACCTTCTGGCGAATCACTGTGCCGCAGACATTACCCGGCATCGTTGCTGGATGCTTGTTGGTGTTTATCACCAGCATGGGGGACTTTATTGTGCCTGAACTATTGGGAGGCACAACAAGCATGACCATTCCTCGCTTGATCTACAATCAGTTTCTCGGGGTCGGACGCAACTGGGGCTTTGGCTCTGCTCTTAGCATGGTGCTCATTCTCGCGGTCAGTGTGGCGATCGCCCTGTTGCTGAAGTATGGCGATCGCCGTACCCAAACGAAAATCTAAGAGGTTGGATCACCATGACCACGGTTTATTTCATTCGCCACGGCATTGCAGCTGAGCGCGGTACCTATGCCAACGATGATGACCGTCCGTTAACTGAAGCTGGCATTCGCAAGACCCAGCGCATCGCCCAACACTTACATGAGCTGGATGTCACGGTTGATTTAATTCTGTCGAGTCCGTTGGTGCGTGCTCGTCAAACTGCTGAGATTCTCAAATCTGCCAACCTCGCTGAATCAATCACAATTTCGGCTGATGTGGCTCCTGGAGGTGATATGAAACGGTGGCTCCAATGGCTGAACGATTGGGAACAGTCGGGAAGAAGAACTCTAGCGATGGTTGGACATCAGCCAGATTTAGGAAACTGGGCTGAGACGTTGGTCTGGGGCGAACCCATTGGCCGAATCATTGTGAAAAAAGCAGGCATGATTGGTGTTGAACTTCCTGCTACAGGGTCGCCCATTGGAGCAAGTGATTTGTTTTGGCTAACCCCACCTCGACTTTTTATTGGGACGTAAGCACACACACACGACTTGGCAAACGTCTCAAAATTGCAACGAAGATAATGAGGGGTTGGGGTTGGATTTCCAAAAAAAAGCTCCCGTGGGGGCTTGGGAGCGTCGAAGAACTTGGGGATTTGCTTTACATCCTTAGAATACTGGGAAGTCGAGGGTGAAATCACCCCACAATCGTTGGTAGAAGCGTAGGTAAATTCGTCGGTAAATTCGTTGGGTCGCGGAACAGCTCGTGTTCTTTGGGGCATGCTCATCGAGTGATTTGAATCCAGGCCTCCCATGAAAACTGGCGATCGCCTACGTCCCCTTGGCTATACCACTGGCGTGGATCTGCATCCATGAGTTCATCTACGGCAGTGTTCTGCCAGTGGCAAATGCATCATTACTTCAACTGTTGGGTTGGATTCAGATCTTAGGTCAACAGCTCAATCAGATCGCTTTTTGTCAAATCCACATCTCTGAGAATTTTCAGAAGTAGCCCTTTGCCAATTATCTTTCGAGCATGGACAGGAATGGTAACCACTCGACCGTCAGGATGCCTCATGCAAATATGGCTAACCTTCTGCTGAGCAACAACAAAGTCAATTTTCTCAAGGGCGCTAATCAATTTCTGCCCTGTGACACTTGGCAGCTTCGCCATTAGATTACAAGTTTTTGCACACCAATAAACTCTGTGGTCGACTCTTCTTCTTCTAATTCCTCAAGGCATAGTTCTACCACTTCTCGGATATTTGCCATGAGTTCATCGATAGTTTCACCTTGGCTATAGCAGGCTTTCAGTTGAGGGATCTCTCCCACATCGCAACCATCTTTATCGCGTTCAATAACGACGTAGAACTCTTTCCTGTTGGGCAATTCCATACATTTTCCCTATTTAAGCTAAACCCAGCTTTAAGTAGATAGGCATCAATAAACTCACTTTAAAAACCTGGGGAGCGCCCCGCCGGGGGGCGCCCCCGGGTTTTGTTTTTTTTGTTTTATAAAGCCAATGGACTTATTTCAATTGTATAGATTTGGGGTGGTAAGGGTAGTCA
>JBCCWF010000692.1:0-2658 GCA_039194035.1 Cyanobacteria bacterium P01_E01_bin.6
GCGGGCGGTACAGTATTTGGGGTTTTGGTTTTAATGACGTCCAGATACTTAGAACTGTCGTTTTTCCTACGAGAAAACGACCGTTCTCAATATAGTCTGGGTTTCAATTGCAGGGGGATATCTACGCGGTTCATCAACAAAAAATAATCAATTCAATAGTTTTACTGTCCGAGAAGATAGACTTTTGGCCTTGCCTATTACGTGGACAAACCAATATCTCAAGCATTCCCGTCAGTTCCGATGAGCCTATAAGCGCAGCTTAAGCACTGACATTGGCAATGAATAACGCATCGACAGTCGACTCACACCATCACACCAGCAAACGTCATCGGCTTGTATTTCAATACGAGACTCTGAGGGTGCTCTGCGCCCCAGAACCTCGCCAACTTTTCCCCAACTTAAGTGATAAGCCCGTCATCTTTCATCGATAACGTACAACAACTAGCAGATCCAAAGGCTCGAATGCCTAGAAGAATGGAGTTATTTTCTGCACGTATCTACAGAACTTTATGTTTATTCATTAGTTAAGTATAAATGACTAAGTACCTGAACGTAATTAAACCCAACCCCCCCCAATCCTATGCCGCCCGCGCAGCGGACAGCGCAGGATTGGGGAAGATACGTTTCATGATGGCTAGCTACTTATCAATGGTTTCCTCGCGACATCCTAACCGCTCTACAGCGACCTTCTTGCTATTGGCATGCATGCCACTCTAGCAATTCAGGATCATCATCAAAGCTAAAGATACTCACTTTATGAGGGTTTTCCAAGAGCTGTTTTGCAAGAATGAGTCCGGCGATTGTCCACGTTTGATACTTTCTCGATGCTTTGCCAACTAACCGCCCATTCCGACCATCATAGTATTCTGGCCATTCATCTTTGCTCAAACGTCGTTCCGCAAGGGCGATCGCCCTCTCAGCGAGCTTTGGTCGTCCCGTTTTTATGGTGACGGCCACCAGTGGCCACAGCAACATCGGCCAATTGCCAGCATTGTGATAAGACCACGCTACATTTTTGGGGTCACATCCAGTAAGAATGCGCCATTCTTCTCCTTCCATTGCAGGGAAGCAGATTTTCATCGGCATGTAGCCAACCAGGTCAGTCCATTTCTGCTCAATCAAATCCATGATGGATTGTGATTCTTTCTGACTGGCAAGCGAACTGAGCACAGCCATAAGGTTTCCGAGTGCATAGAATCGAAAATCAATTTGGGCTGGGCCTAGATTACCTGCTAAATACCCCCCGTCTTCTGGCATCCAATCCGTTAGCCAATGAGGGATTGATTCGGGCTGAATGTTGAATTTGTTGGTGGCCTCTGCCCCAAATTCTTCTCCCCGAAAGCGATAGATGTTATTCAGTCGCTGTAAGTCAAGCCAGTAATACTCACGGATATGAAAATTGAGGGTGATCAATCGTTGATTAATGACCTGGACATAAATTTCCCGACGAGAGCATCCTGGTTTCAAGAGTTCGCGGGCAGATCGTAACGTTGCATAAAACAAAGCCTGAATCTCAAGCGGGTGACCTGCGACACCCATTCGACGATCAATCATGAAGGATCCATCGGGAACTAAAAGCGTCGGATACATATCGAAGCGATCCGCAAGGCACAGTTTCAGAATCAGAATGATGCCCTGCTGAAAATCGTCTCGATGAGCCAAATCAAAATCCCCGGTTGCCCTCACGTAAGCGCGCAACAGAATCACCCACCATAGCCCAGAGTCCACAGGCGTGACCCGTCCGATGGCATGTTCTCCAAAATCGGCAAGAAGATATTGGTGTTCATTCCAAGATTCAACCTTAAAGCTGGCGGGCATCAACCCTTGTCCAGCGCTAAAGTAATTCATCTGCTTATCACTGCTTTGGAGTGATAAAGTTGCGATTAAAAAGTTCTTAACAATGTCTGTTCGTCCAACAACCAAGTATGCCAACGCAGATGATACAAAGTCTCGAACAAAGCATTGGTCATAATTCAGCGCTTCCACACTTGGATCTCGGGCACCCACGGTTCCAACAGGTTCCCCGTTATAGTGAACAACGGATTCTTCAAGCAGATGCCATGCTTCATCTAATGAGGATAGTTCGTCTATATAAGGCTGAGTTGAGTCTGATGAATGGGGCTGAGTTGAGTCTGTTCCGGGTTGAATTACAGAGGTCATAGGGCGATCGCAGTCAGCAAAAAATAAGAACTCAAAAAAAGAAGAACTCAGATCTAAGAACTGTTAGGTAGATGGCCATAATTAAACGTATCCTCCCAAATCCTGCGCTGCCCACGCAGCGGGCGGCGCAGGATTTGGGGTTTTGGGTTTAATGACGTCCAGGCACTTAATGAAACTATCGTGACATCCAGAAATGAGCGATTTTGCCCTACGTGAATGTTGACAGGCATCCATCGTAAACAATTCAAAGCAAATAAACCCAAATCAGTTTGGAAACCTACAGTTCCCAAATTAGAAGAGAATTAAGTAGCTTGGCGTTATTAAACTGAAAACTCAAAAACCTGGGGAGTGCCCCTCAGGGGCACTCCCCAGGTTTTTAAAGTGAGTTTTATGTATGCCTATCTGCTAAAACGTGCACGTCGTGTTCTAGTCTCTATTTAAGTACCTGGACGTCATTAAGCCCAAAACTCAATATCCTGTGCTGCTCGCTGCGCGAGC
>JBCCWF010000693.1:0-2612 GCA_039194035.1 Cyanobacteria bacterium P01_E01_bin.6
ACTCTTCACCTAAAAAATTTTGGCCATATCACTTGCAAAACGACAAAAAATTAAAACCAACAAATACGGGTTGGGGGCCCGCGTGGCGCGCCCCAAACCCTTATTTTTCTGTAAACTTTGCCAAGTCGTGTGTTCTCCCAAAAATGGGGTCAGTCTATGGCTGAGTCCTGAAGCAAGAAATTGATTTTATATCATGCTATTTACGAAAGCTGATTGGTCACACTGAATAGGCAGGCAGCATCGATAGCTGGATTGAAAAATGGCAGAAAGCATGTTTGAACAAAACCAGCAAGAGCTGCTAAATCGAATTTCTAATCGGATTCGCCAGTCCCTCGAACTGCAAGAAATTTTAGACCCTACGGTTAACGAAGTGCGCTCGTTCCTGGGAACTGATCGTGTGAAGGTCTATCAGTTTCAGCCTGATGACCATGGGGTGGTGATTGCAGAATCCTTAGCTCCTGATCGTCTTCCATCATTGCTTGGCCTCCATTTCCCTGCAGATGACATCCCTCCCTATGCGCGAGAATTGTACCTTCAGACTCGTCAACGGACGATCGTAGACTTAGCGAACGAACGAATTGGCCTCAGTTCACTTGCTTCCCCTGATAGCCAGTCGGCTGAATCTGTGCAAGAGATTCAGTATCGTTCTGTTGATCCTTGCCATCTTGAATATCTCAGAAGTATGGGGGTTCAGTCCTCTGTTGTCGTTCCGATTGTGATTGCAGGGGTTCCTAAAACCCAACACCTGATTCCGTCTCTCAAGCCAAACAAACACTTGTGGGGATTACTCGTTTCTCATCATTCAGAACCACGCATCATCGAAGAATCTGAATTGTCGTTTATCCAAGCTGTCGTAGATCAGATGGCGATCGCCATTACTCATTCCGGTCTTCTCCAGCACGTACGAGAGCAAGCTCAACAAAAAGATGACATCAATCAGATTATGGGCTTGCTGCATACGTCAACCCCAATGAATCTGCAACTGGCATTAGAAAAGACCGTTACGTTATTTCAAGGGTCAGGTGGTCGCATCTATTTGCCAAAACAGCCGTCTACAAAAACAAGCTCAATAACGTTAGAAACGTTGTCTGAAAACTATGCTTGTGCAGAGCTCTATACCTGTGGTGATCAGCCTCAATCCTTATCTTCCACTGATCAACGATGTATTGAAGAGAATGCACTTTGGCAAAAGTACCTAACATCTGTTGTGACTCCTCAAACCAAGGATGCCGACCATATAGATACAGATGAGGATGCTCAGGGTGTTGCTGTTGATAGCGACACTGTTGATAGCGACACCATTGATAGCGACACCGTTGACAACGCTAGATCAGATAAGTCTTATTCTTCCGTACCCCATGAATGGTCTGTTCCATGGATGCGTTCAGCGTATGCCTTAGTCAAACCACCCTATTCGGCCGCACATCAGCTTCACGTCTGGGCGACATCAGATATTTACCAAGAACCGCTCTTTCGGTCTCTTATTTCTGCCTTTTCCTCGACGAATATTCGTGGTGTGCTCATCATGCCGCTCTATTTAGGCCATGAAGTTATCGGATGTTTGACCGTTTTTCGAGAACCAGTAGAGCAAGAACTCGTTTGGGCTGGAGAATTTGAGCCTGACCATCGACAGTTAACCCCTCGTCAATCATTTGCAGCATGGCGACAGATACTACAAAGCCAAGTACAGCAGTGGACTGATGCCGAGATGCGACTGGGACAGGCGATCGCAGAAAGATTCTCGAATGCGATTAAGCAATATCGTCTCTATGAAGAAATCACAGTTTTAAACACAAAGCTTGAGCAAGACGTCTTCGCCCGGACACAAGAACTTGAAGTTGAAACCTACATGGGAAAACAACAACAAGCCATCGTCACAATTCTCGGTAAGTTGCAAACAGCTTCAGATACAGCGAGTATTTTTCGTACCGCAACTCAAGAGGTACGCCAGTTGTTGAACGTTGAACGAGTCGGCATTTATCAGTTCAATGAGGTTTGGGGAGGAAAATTTATCCATGAATTTGGTTGCGTCTCCCCAGAATTAGCCTTGAGCAACTTATCAACCATCCCAGAATGGAATGATTCGTATTTACAAGAGCATCAAGGAGGCTGCTTTCGTAAGCGTGACCTGGTTGTTGTCAATGATGTTTATGCGGCTAATCTCTCTGATTGTCATCTTGAAGTTCTCGAAAGTTATGGCATACGATCCTTTGTAGTGATGCCGTTATTTGTCGGCATCCACTTGTGGGGACTCTTGGGCGTTTACCAACACTCCTCAACACGCCCTTGGAAAGATGTTGAGACTAAGTTTGTAAAACAAGTTGCGGCGCATCTAGGCTCAGCCTTACAGCAAGCAGAATTGCTGACAACGGCTCAAAAAAAAGTAAAGCAGCTGCCGAGCATGATCGATCAGCAACAAGCCATTGCTGGCGTCGTTGCCAAAATGCGAGAATCTCTCGATTTAACAAAAATCTAGGAGTTACGCATTGACAAAATCGTGATGATGGGGTCAAGCAAGCGTCGTCTCCGTTAGATTTTCTAAAATGAACTGGCGAATCACCGGCACAAATAGCTGACGCGATATCTCATAGCAGTTGTTGATAATGCCTTTG
>JBCCWF010000694.1:0-2608 GCA_039194035.1 Cyanobacteria bacterium P01_E01_bin.6
CGCCCGCGCAGCGGGCGGCACAGTATTGGGGGTTTTGGTTTTAATTATGGCTAGCTACTTACTGAACACGCCAAGCACCTGGCTTAACAGAAACCGTTGCTAATGCCTGCTTTTTCATGAAAAAAACCGGAATAGGGTGGAGTGCATCTTCAACAAACCAACAGAGATTAAAAAAAGTCCGCTAGGACTTGCCAAAACTGTTTATCTATCGATAGGATGGAATACGCGTTCCTCAGTAGCTCAGCGGTAGAGCAATCGGCTGTTAACCGATCGGTCGTAGGTTCGAATCCTACCTGGGGAGTTTAAGTTAACCTGTTAGCAATCTACATTGCGTTGTTGTCCCCCGCCGGAGGCGAGGGACAACAACGCAATACGCAAAATAGGTGAGCTTTAGATTATTCATAGGACATTGGAAATCGCTCTTTTGGCGTGAACTGTTCATAAATAGCGGCAAGTCTATTAAAAATGGCTTGCCGCTATTTATTGCGGCCATCGAGCCATTGAAGTGCGTAAACATTTTTGGGGTGCTTTTCGCCCATTTGCTGCAACGCATAGTGAGCAGAGTCAATTTTGATGAATAACACCAAAAAGAAACATTTATCATTTTTTTGTCAAATTAATGCATGAAAAGTTCAATTAACTTAATAAACGAGGGTATTATTGACATAGCTAGGTAGAAATTCTCATTAACAACCGATGAACGTGTCGTGAAAATGCATTCCAGCATCTGCTCCGTTCCAATGCATCGCTCATTGATATACGTTTCATTTTGTTATTTCTAATAGCTCAGTTTCTCGCTGCGCTGAGAAGAATTCTATATACCAGCGTTCATAGGCGTCTCAGCTCTGACTAATTTAGTGCTCCTTCGATGCCACTTCTGAACCATATTGAGTAAGCTCAAATGATAAGTACACAATTTCCGTGGCTGACCGCGATTATTCTATTCCCACTGTTAGCTGCTCTCCCCATCCCCATACTTCCTGATAAGTACGGCAAAACAGTACGTTGGTACACGCTCTCAGCTGCACTGTGTGAGCTTTCATTCATCATTTACGTTTTTTGGCGCTTCTATGACGCCAGCAACCCTTCTTACCAGCTGGTCGAGAACTACAGTTGGCTTCCTCAAATGGGGCTACATTGGTCTGTCGCTGTTGATGGCCTTTCCTTGCCACTCGTGCTCTTATCTGGACTCATTACGACTCTCGCAATATTGGCAGCTTGGAATGTGAAAGTTAAGCCGAAGCTTTTCTTTGTGCTGCTTTTAGTCATGTATAGTGCGCAAATTGGCGTCTTTGTTGCACAGGACTTTCTATTATTTTTCTTGATGTGGGAACTTGAGCTGGTTCCAGTCTATTTATTAATCTCGATTTGGGGCGGCTCAAAGCGCCTTTACGCAGCAACAAAGTTCATTCTCTATACTGCGGTTGGTTCTATCTTCATCTTAATTGCCGCCTTTGCAATGGCATTCTATGGAGATACGTTCACCTTCAACTTATCTGAGCTAGGAATCAAGAGTTATCCGCTACCACTAGAAATTGCAGTTTATTCGGCATTGCTTGTTGCCTTCGGTGTCAAGCTCCCTATTTTTCCTCTACACACCTGGCTTCCTGATGCTCACAGTGAGGCTCCCGCACCTGTCTCGATGATTTTGGCAGGAGTTCTTCTGAAAATGGCCGGATACGGTCTCATTCGAATGAACATGGAAATGCTGCCGAATGCCCATGCTTATTTCGCCCCTGTGCTTGCAATTTTGGGGGTTGTTAGTATCATCTATGCATCTCTGACTGCGTTTGCACAAAGCAACTTGAAGAGGCGAATGGCCTACTCGTCTATTGCTCACATGGGCTTTGTTTTAATTGGGGTTTCTTCATTCACCAGTTTGGGTGTAAGCGGGGCAGTATTGCAAATGGTTTCCCACGGATTGATTGCATCTGTACTCTTCTTTTTGGCTGGAGTGACGTACGACAGAACTCATACCCTTGCGATGGATCAGATGACGGGCATTGGGAAACAGATGCCACGGGTTTTTGCCTTCTTTACAGCTGGATCAATGGCATCCCTCGCATTACCCGGCATGAGTGGGTTTGTCGGAGAGCTGACTGTTTTTCTTGGGTTTACAAGCAGTGATGCTTACACCACGTCCTTCAAATGCGTCATTGTTTTGCTGGCTGCGGTTGGTGTGATTTTGACGCCAATTTATCTTCTGTCAATGCTTCGTCAGGTTTTCTATGGAACTGAGCAGTCTTCAGAAGATCAATCTTTTAAACTTATGGATATCAATCCTCGTGAAGCATTCATTGCGGCATGTTTAATTATTCCTATCGTTGGGATTGGGGTCTATCCTAAATTGGCAACTCAAACATACGATGCCAAAACCGAAACAGTCGTTGCCGAAACGAGGGGAGCTCTGATGACGGTTGCTGAAAATCCGTTCCACATCAATTTCCCTCCCATTCAAGTCCCATCAGTATTTGGTGTTGAAGCTGGTGAACTTGGTAGATTGACTGACTAGCCGTTCGACGTTGTACTTAATCATTGGCCTCATTTTAGGGCTCTTGGAGTAGATCCTCTGGCTCACTAAAACGTCAGTATAGGGACTTGCTAGAAA
>JBCCWF010000695.1:0-2606 GCA_039194035.1 Cyanobacteria bacterium P01_E01_bin.6
AGATGACCTTGATCCATTTAGCAATACCAGCACAACAACCGATCGCCTCGGAATTTATCTGCAAGACCAAATTGATATTTTGGACAATCTGATTCTGGTGGCGGGGGTGCGTTACGACATTGTTGACCAAGACACCACTAACGTCCTAGCCGACACAGAAACGAACCAATATGATGACGCCGTAACCCCCCGAGTCGGCATTGTTTATCAGCCGATTGAGCCGATTTCTTTGTACGCGAATTACTCCCGCTCGTTCACTCCCAGTTTAGCCACAGATGCGAATGGTGAAGCCTTGGAACCGGAAGAAGGCGAAGGATTTGAGGTGGGCATTCGTGGGGAAATTATTGAGAATCGACTAGCGGCAACGTTTGCCTATTTCGACATCACCAAGCAAAACGTGGCCACGGCTGACCCGAATGACCTGTTTGCTTCCGTCGCGACAGGGGAACAGCGCAGCCGAGGGGTGGATTTTGATATCACGGGCGAGATTCTACCCGGTTGGAATGTTGTGGCTTCCTACGCCTACATTGATGCCGAAGTGACCGAAGACAATACAGACATTGTTGGCAACCAGTTACTTGGCATTCCCAAGCATAATGCCAGTTTGTGGAGCACTTACGAAATTCAGTCTGGAGATTTGCAAGGCTTAGGATTTGGGGCCGGGTTTAACTATGTTGGCGATCGCCAGGGAGATTTGGCCAATAGTTTTGTGGCCGATAGCTATGTTCTCACCAATGCGGCAATCTTTTATCGTCAGGATAGCTGGCAAGTTCGCCTCAATGTTGACAATATCTTTGATATTAATTTCATTGAGGCCGTTGGACGTGATCGCACGCGATTGATTTTCCCTGGAGACCCGCTCACGGTACGAGCGGCGTTTTCTTATACGTTTTGATCCGGGAGCAGGATAAAGATGAGACAGACAATGGTGCAAAGAAGGGGGAGGAAACGAGGCTTGCTCATGGTGTTGGCGATACCTTTGGTTAGCTTTGCTAACATGGCCTGCCAAAGAAGTCCAGAGCAATCGGCTGCTCCGGCGGTTTCGTCTACTTCGCCCACTGCATCGGATCCTGTCGATTGTCGAAATGTTGAGCATGAGGTAGGCACGACCGAGGTTTGCGGCCAGCCCCAGAGAATCGTGGCCCTCGGCCCCTACGTCCTGGAACATTTGCTAGCCCTGGGGGTTCAGCCCATCGGGTTCAGTGACTACGCGGCCTTTCATCAAGGGGATTATGACGACCCCAGTCAGCAAATTCCTCTGTTAGGGAGCCGCATCACCCAGCCCTTAGCCAATGTTGGCTTAGCAGAAACCCCGTCGCTAGAAGCCATTCTCAAAGCCCATCCCGATTTGATTTTGGGAACGACTGCTAATGCTGCCATATACGACGCATTATCTGACATTGCCCCGACGGTGCTGCTAGAGCGCTTTGATCCAGAGGCAAGTTTGCAGACGGTCGCCCAAGCGGTTGATCGGAGCGAACAGGTGGGGCAAGTCTTTGCAACAGTAGAGCAACATCTTACCTCGGCTCGTGACCAGCTTGCGCCTGTGGTTGCCAATCATCCAAACGTGCTGTTGTTGATTACGCCACAACTTCAGGAAATTTATCTGGGCAGCAATTATGAGGCGTGCGGTTCCCCTATTGAAGCCATTGGATTTCAGCTGGTATATCCGCCCAATGTTGATGCCACGACCCCCAAGTCATGGGTACCGATGTCTATAGAAACCCTACCGAAACTGAATGAGGCTGATGTCATTATTCTATTGGGTGCTAGTTTCAGTGAGTTTGACGGAACGAGCAGTTTTGAAGAACACCAATTGTCAGGATTGAAGCAGGCATGGGAAGAGAATGCGATCGCCCAGTCCCTGGATGCCAGCAAAGCAGGACAGGTGTATTTTATCCCGGCTTACCTCTGTGCTGGACTGCCCGGTGCCATTGGAACTGAGCTGTATCTAAATGCCCTGGAAAATCAGTTACTTGACTGACAGAACTTGCAAAAGCCCCATTCCGCTGTGGGCTTCGCCATCACCTGGAGTGAGGGGCACTGCTCGGTTGGCACCAGATCGCCCTCTCACGCCCTGCTATCCTAATGAGAATAAATCTTAATTTCGACATCTCAAATTCTAGCTGTCTATGGCAATTAAAGTAACAGAGCACGACATCAGGGAATCGTTAGTACCAACTCTGCAACAGAATGGCCGGATTCCCCGAATAACCAAGTTTGAAGATAATTGTATTTATCTAGGACCGCTCGGACAAGGAAACACTCGCTGCATCCACCTACGTGGAGGCTTGCACATCCAAATTTTGAACGTGCACTGGAGAGAGCTGATAGCTGTAGAGAACTATCATAGAGAGACCTTTCCAGTAACAGCCAAGTTCTTTTTATCGGGGGGGTGCCGAGTCAGAACGGATAATGTCCGAGAGGTTGATTCTGATTATGAAGAAGCCGCTGGATATCACTACCTTAGGACTTACGCAGCAGCCATGGACAGAGAAGGCTGTTTGAGTTGCTGACAGAGATAGTGGTCGAGCAGCCCATGCTTGAGTTGGTAAATGGTTTGCCCCATCTGCTGGGCCAACTCATTGAGGCGAACCCACACCAGA
>JBCCWF010000696.1:0-2600 GCA_039194035.1 Cyanobacteria bacterium P01_E01_bin.6
CACAGGAGTTAGGGTTTTGGTTTTAATGGCGTCCAGGTACTTACTGGGTTTGGGCTGTATGTTGCGACTTATTTTTTAAGAAAAATCAATCCTAATTCCACCACAAGTTAATGAATTAGGATTGATTTTTGTTGAAGATTGTATTGAAAGGTAGCAGATGATAACGGGTGATCGCTGTATCATGTCATGACCTAATGCATTTACAAAGCATAAGAACCTCGTAGGATCATGTCATCTTTAAGTAGACAGCCATAATAGTAGACCTATTCTCTCAAATCCTGTGCTGCCCGCACAGCGGTCGGCACAGGGGTTGGGGTTTTGGTTTTAATGATGTCTAGGTACTTAGTCGCAATTATTTGAGCAGGATAGAAGTTCTAATTCTTCTGAGTAGAAGATTTTATTGGGTTCTCAGTTCTGAGTTAGCACTCCTTTTATCAGTTTGCTATGACAAATCGAGACATATTGACTTCAGCAACCTCCACCTCATCAAATATCAATGTTGAAACGACCTGCGCACATGTGTATGTTTCAGGTAATGTTCAAGGCGTGGGATATCGGGCATCGACCTCTGATACAGCAATGCTGCTCAAATTAGATGGCTGGGTTCGTAATCTGCGCGATGGCCGTGTTGAAGCAGTGTTTCAAGGGCCGCATAATCGCGTTGCAGAAATGATTCGATGGTGTCACCAAGGTCCGCCGACAGCAACCGTACGAGAAGTTGTCGTGGAATATATGGAGCCTGAAAAGCTAAAAGGATTTCACGTGACACGATAGACCGTGTTTCCCACTGTGCTTAGACAACATTAGGAATAACTGAGGCTAAGTACCTCGAAACAATTAAAACCCATAAAACCCAGGGTTTTATGGGTTTTATAGTTAATTGTGACCACACTTAGGGATTGCTATATAGTTAGGTTGGTCGGGATCTTGCGAATAGGAGACGATTTCCAATGTTTGGATTAGGGTGGCCGGAAGTTGTCATTATCATGATTGTGGCTCTTCTCATTTTTGGGCCAAAAAAGATTCCAGAACTGGGAGGAGCCATCGGCAAAACTCTTCGGGGGTTTAAAGATGAAATTCAAGGCAGCGATGAGTTACCTGAAGGCCATGATGGAGATGATGTTTAGCATCAGCAAGTAGTAAGGCTGTCTAGACAAAGTGGCTACTCGTAAACTGTCAGTTCTTAACTTTGGTGATGGAATTAGCTTTAGTGATGGAATCAATATTGATCCTAGCAAAGAGGCGTGCAGCACTGCTGTGCGTCTCTTTTTTAGGATTTGGCAAGATTTAATGTCATGTGCAGATTAAGGCAAAGATGCTGCAAAACCCTTCTGATGACGACATGCGTAATGTTCTACAAGAAAGTCGGACTATTGCGGTGGTAGGACATTCCAATAAACCAACTAGAGCTAGCTATCAGATTGCAAAATTCTTACGCAGTGTTGGATACATCGTGGTGCCTGTAAACCCAATGATCTCATCTATTGAAGGAACGGCTTGTTACTCCAAATTAGAGGATATTCCACTGTCAATTGATATTGTGAACGTATTTCGCCGTTCGCAATACCTTTTGGATATTGTGGATGAGGCGATCGCCCTTGAGATACCCACAGTTTGGGCACAGATCGGTGTTTCCGATGTTCATGCACAGCAAAAAGCCATGGAATCAAGTTTAAATGTCATCATGGACAGGTGTATCAAGGTTGAGTACATCCGTTTGAGAATGTCAAACTTTAGAGAATAGTTAGATGATGATACTCATGAAAAGTCTCATGCTTCTGCTTCGGGGTAGTATCGTTCTCGTCGCATTACTTCTTCTCTTCAATGCAGTTCGGTCTAGCTCACGTTTGACTCAGGTAATCAAAGCATTTTTTCTACCATCAGTGAGTGAACCTGAGGTGGATCCGAGAACACTTGTTGTACAACAAGTTCAAGGTGTTAATGAATTGACGACGGCTGTGTTTGCGATGGAGTCGGTTGTACCTGCTAGTCGCGATCGCACTCTGGGCAACTATGTCATTGGCAAAACGACTCTTCTATACATTGCCTATGGAGAAGTACGTGCTGGCGTCGATTTGAGCGAAATCAATGTAGAGGATGTCACGATTGTGGGCGATCGCCTTCAGCTTCGACTTCCACCACCAGAAATCTTAGATAGCAAAATTGATGTAATGCGATCGCGCGTGTATGATTACGACCGTGGTTTTCTGGGCCTGGGACCCGATTCCGCTCCCGAACTTCAAGATGTTGCTCAAAAAGAGACGCTTACTCGCATGGTGACAATCGCCTGTGATAGTGGTTTGCTAACAGATGCAAACGAACGGGCCGAAGTTGCCTTAACACGCTTACTCAATACAGTAGGCTATCAGGAACTAGAGATTCAAACTCAAGTTCCTGACGCTGTTGCTTGCAATGATTCTATTGCAGCCTCGTCAAGCCACTCCACATAGTTTCTTGCCAAATCGTGTCTTAACCAACAGGCGGCAGCTATAGCGACCGTCACCACAGAAAGTGTAGGAGCGCACACAACTTCCCAACTTTTACAGAGTAACCCGGGTTTGGGGCGCGCCCCAAACCCTGGTTCCTCTGTAAACGTTGCA
>JBCCWF010000697.1:0-2594 GCA_039194035.1 Cyanobacteria bacterium P01_E01_bin.6
CTAAGCCACCACCCCAACACAATTCTTCGGAGTTTTTAAATTTTCACTCCTAAGCCTGTTTGATTAGCCTCATATGAGCATTGGTGTGTATGACAGCAACGAAAACTAAGCCAGATTGGGCAGGCGATGATCTGCTCTCACATGTTGTCAACATCCTCATTCGAGTCAAACCGTTCTACGCAGTCATGAAGCGTCAAGCGCGCAGAGTGCTGATTCAAACAGCTGAAAAGAATGGAATTCCTTGGCGCCAATCATGTCAATCATTAGAAGCTTCAGACGTCAAACAACAACTGTCAGACATTGAAGACACGCGTGTCAGCTATCCAGATTATTACCGTGTCCCGTTTCATGCTTACGATGATGGCAACCTATGCTGGTTAGCCGCATTTGAAGCAGAATCCGCCACCTATTCAATGGCGCTTCGAATATGGCCCTATGAATCTCTAACCTGGCAAACGGCTCAACAGCGGTTGCGTTCAGCCTGCTATCACACGATGCGCGAGAGGCTCTCTTGGCCGGTCAACGATGTCCTTGATATTGGCTGTTCTGTTGGCATCTCCAGTCAATATTTACATCAGTTTCTGCAAGAACAGCAGACTCAACCGGTTCACACGATCGGTCTCGATCTGTCACCACAGATGCTTTCGGTTGCTCGCTTCCGAGATGCGCAACAACTCATTTCTCTCTGGGTTCATGCCGCAGCTGAACATACAGGCTTTTCTGATGCATCATTTGATTTGGTCAGCCTACAATTCGTGCTGCATGAGCTGCCTCGACAGGCAACTCAAAGCATTCTGCGCGAAATCTATCGCATTCTGCGTCCCGGAGGACTCCTGCTCATCCTAGATAATGATCCTCAATCGCCCATCATTCAAGGACTCCCGCCAGCGCTATTCACACTGATGAAAAGTACTGAACCATGGAGCGACGAATATTACACGACCGATGTCGTCGATGTATTGAAATCATGCGGATTTGAAAACATCACCACAACGGCCACAGACCCAAGACATCGAACAATTTTGGCAAGCGTCATCAAAAAATAAACAACAAGATAATGAGCAGACTCAGTGTGTGACTTCGCTCATTTCTTCGTTGCGATTTTGCCAACTCGTGTATAGTCATCATCGAGCAAAACACCGTGAGAGCGATCGCCCAAGCCCGATTGAGAATTTATAGCAGTCCGCACGTAGGTTAGGACATATATTTTGTGGAAAGCCGCGCTCCGCGGGGCTTTCCACAAAAATATTGGTTCAACTTAAGCGCGGAGCGCTATAGACATAATTAAACGTATCCTTCCAAATCCTGTGCCGCCTGCGCAGCGGGCGGCACAGGATTGAGGGTTTTGGCTTTACTTACGTCCAGGTACTTATAAAATCCCTCAATCCTGCCGAGGGATTTATATGTTTCGGCGTTTCTCATGTGAGGCATGATTTTTGGAGGATCATGACATTGCAACGCTTGTGCAGTCATCGATCTGACGATTGCGTCGTTGTGAATTCATCCTGCTTTGATCAACGCAAATATAATGTCTTAGCTGAAATCAACCCAATTTCTACCTAAAGTTGTGTAGAATTCCCAGCAGGAAACAATGCTGATCGTTGCAACGAGTCGCTGGATGATCAGACATCGATTATTCTAGTGTCGATGTTCATCTCTCCCAACGCTGCATCCGTTAGGGCACTATCGAAGACAATTGCTGACTATGAAGGGTATGACAGGTAAAGCCGTGAAAAGATGGAGAAAAGCGCTTCTTTTTGTGGGGCTGGTGTTAACAGCTCTTGCGGTCGTCGAAATCGGAACAGCTGCGTTTGGAGCGCAGGAACGGATTGCAGGCGATCGCCCCGATAGTCTTCAGCAGCAGCCTGTGCACCAACAATTACTGGGTATTGATCTGCCAACGCCACCAGAAGAAGCCATCATCTCGAATGCTCCCTTAACCGATTCCCTCACCACACCAGCCGTCGCTGCGACGGATAATCCAGCTGAAGCATCAACACATCTGGCGATGAAGAGTACGCCTAGCAATAGTGCTGCTGTTCGTTCAACCGTCAGCACGATGTCTTCGGAGTCATTGGCCATTGCGGCCTGGGCTGGGGCATCATTCCCGGTTGAAAATTTCCAGGCGTATACGTCTCCATTTGGGTATCGACAAGCCCCAGATGGTAGCTACCGTCGAGAATTTCACTACGGCCTCGATATTGCTGCACCTCAAGGAAGCTATATTCGCAGTTGGTGGTCTGGGCGTGTCGTTGAAGTGACTGATAATACAAACTGTGGCACGTCGATCATCATTCAGTCTGGGTCGTGGGTTCATATCTACTGTCACATGCAGGGTCGCACTGAAACGAATGGTGGTCGGCGCTATTTAATTGATCGGACAGCAGGCTTACAAATTTGGGAGGGGCAAGAAATTGTCGCTGGCGATCGCATTGGTCGAGTCGGGATGACAGGCCGAACAACAGGCCCTCATCTTCATTGGGGGTTGAAGTATGAAGGAAATTGGGTTGACCCGGCTTGGGTGATTCGAGCCATGGCCGTCAGCCAGCAAGCCACCGTTCGTTAAGGGATCTGCAAATAAAGTACCAATAGAG
>JBCCWF010000698.1:0-2570 GCA_039194035.1 Cyanobacteria bacterium P01_E01_bin.6
CGAACAGTCTCTTGGCGCTGAGGATTATCTACTAGAACTCGTCGGCGATCCGTAAGACTAAGTGAGTAAGCGTGAGGAATTTCTCCTCTAGTTGCATCAATTGCCAGCAAGATAAACTCCGGATCTTGTTCAAACGGGTTAGGAATCGTGAACAAACTTACATGAATATCTTGATTGATAGGATCGAGGCGATCGAGTGAAGACAAATCGATCTCGAATCTGAGAGAATCTGCCGGACGTTCGCCGTCCACCACACTTACATTATTAAAACCAGTAGCAAATTCACGCTCAGCCTCGGTCTCCGCCTGGATTGAGCTTTCAATCAGTCCGACGGTATTCAATGGTTTGACTCGGATAAGATAGTCCCAGTTCTCAACAAATGTTACATCTCCGGGATTGAGTGCTTGATTGGGATCGAGAAGATTCACTTCCGGGATGTTGCTACTGTTGCCTAATGCAACGACATACCAATAGTCAGGATGTATAGTTCGACCGACTCTCATCTCAATAGTTAAGATGGGCCGCGCAGCGACACTAGTACTCCACCCACCCCAAAAGAACACACCGAGGGCAATAACTCTGCTTAATTTTAGTAAGAGTCTGTAGGCTGATATTTGCGTGTTATGATGCGCACCCATTTTCTATCCCTAAACTGTCGGTCCACGACAAGCTCAATCTAAATATGTTTCCATTGGAAATTACTGGTTTGCTTTAAGAATCGCACTATGTCATTGCAATAGAGCTAGGTTGGCAGTCCAATTCAGTATGAGGTAATTCAGCTATACTGACCCAGAAAGAGGACGTACCTGGAGGTTCTTTACAGAATCAATCGATAGTATTAAACACGTCAATTTCGCTAAGGATATTTCGTATAACCCGATCCGGAATGAATTCAGGTGCTCAACGGTGTAAACGCATGCATGGCATTAGTCAGGCACTTCAAGTCCATTTTCCTGTCTCGCACCAGCTAGAGACGTCTAAGCTCTTTCCGTCTTGCAGATAACTGATATACCCTAATCCATAACTAGCCACCCATTGAAATCATCCATGAAGGAATCGCTATCAGGAGTAGGCTTACCACTTTTAGGAACTATTAGTTTAGTGGGATTGATTGCATGGGGGATTCTCTGGCCTGTGGAAGAAATTTCGATAGAAACCTCTCCAAGACAACCCTCAACTGTTGAACTCGACGTTGATTTCATTGGCATGCATGCAGGGGCTCGTCGGTGGCGGTTAATCGCTGATGAAATGCTTCTACAAGGTGAATTACAGCTATTTGAACAAGGCGCACGTGGATGGCTATTTGGAGATTCATCCCCGCCTGGACGAACTTCAGAGGCTCCTTTATTTTTTGATGAACGAGAAGATGTCTGGTGGCAGGCCGAATCTGCTGTCTACCACACGAATCTCAATCGCCTCGATCTGAGTCAAAATGTCAGAGTCCACGATTCACAAGGCACGTTACTCAAGACAGAAACTCTTGAAGTACATGCTGACCATCGTATTGAAGCGCTAGCAGCGTTTGTATTGGAGTCACCAGACGTAGCTCTGAGCGGTCGAACGGGAACGTTTGACTTTAACCTTTCGGAACTTTCCGCTTGGCAAGGAAAAGTACTAGTCTCAAGTGGCTCTTCTAGCCCGTCCAGCAACGACGTCCAGACCGATGTGGAGACAATAACGATTGAGGCGGATCGTGTTGACTATAACCGAGATACTGAAACAGCGAGGGCAGAAGGAAATTTAGTCATTTTTCAAGGGGACACCACAGTTCGCGCACCGAGGGGAGTTTATCGAAACCAGACCTCTGCCAGTCAGCTAGTTGGCGGTGTTGTGCTAGAGGAGCCATCGCGAGTCTTATCTTCAGAACGAATGCGCGGGGATCATCAGGAGAAAGTTTTTCAGTTTGAAGAAAATGTTGTGTTCACTCAAGTTGAAGAATCTCCTCCAACTGATGAGGAATCTGTCATTGAAGAAGTAGAGCGATCGCACACAGAAGTTAGAGCAACGTCGTTAACTTACAACTCGCGGACAGAGACTGCCAACTTTAAAGATTCTGTAGAACTCATTCAAGATGGTCGACAAGCCCGCTCAACAGAGGCAACGGTAGAGCCTTCGACTATTGTCTTGAGTGGTGATGTACAGATGGATCAGGAATCTGGAGACTGGCTTGCTCGTAGAGCTAGTAATTCTGAAGTGCAAGACGCATTGCAACTCCCCACTCGCATCTATGCCGAAAGGGTCGAAATCGATCGGCAGACCAACGATGTCCACTTTTACGATCGCGTACTAGTCATTCAAGCTCAACGCTCGGCTCAAGGTAGTGAAGGAATTTATCGAGACAGCTCGCAATCATTAGAACTCATTGGGGAGTCTGAACCTGCACTGCTCTGTGAACGAGTTAGCGTGGCCAGCTCGTCTCAAGCCCCTGAAGATAGCAATCTACCGGACATTAGAGAGAGGGATGCCTTGTGTCGGGGAGCAGATCGTATTTCGTCTCACACAATTGTGTTCGACCTGGAGCACAATACCCTATCGACTCAAGGTCCAAGTCAGTTTCAATTTCGACTTGA
>JBCCWF010000699.1:0-2556 GCA_039194035.1 Cyanobacteria bacterium P01_E01_bin.6
CGATCAACTAATTCACCGACGACTTTTTCTGTCACTGCACCCCTAGCTTCTACGGCAATTCTTGTAGCCAGATTGGTATTGTTCTGAACCTCAATAAATTGATTGGTTAACTCGTTTGTTTTGTCGTCAACAATGCTCAGTCGTTCTCTGATCTTTCGATCTACGTATCCATCAATGGTTGACCTGAGTATTGGCCTACCTAATTTCCTGATCAAATTGAAAAAGCCCATAGGATTCCCAGCAAGCATCACCTTAAAGATTCCAGTGAGCAAGGAACCTTAGGAACCCTAATGTCACATAGTTGACACAGGATGACACATTGCTGAAATGCCTACACTGACTGATAAACACCATAAGGCGATCGCATTATTGGCTGATGGAATGTCACAGGGCGATATTGCAAAGTCACTTAATGTCACACGAGAAACAATTTCAAGATGGTGTAACAAGAATAATGATTTTGCTGCTGAATTGGATGCCGAAATAAAGCGTCGAGCATCAAGAGAAAAGGAAGCTCGACAGACGGCAGCGGATCAGGTTCAGGATGTCGTCATTAAAGACTATAGAGAAGAGATGCTGCGATATCACCGCACATTGATTAGTGCGTATCGCCAACGGCTTGATCGTGGCTTGAAGCTAATGAACAAGGCTGGGAAACGTTTTGATGATTTACCAGAAGAGTCAATCAAACCGAGTGATGTATCGTCGTTGATCGCAATTGGCGATCGCCTTATCCAATCTGGATTAGAAGATTGGGGGCAAGCTATCAAGATCGATCAAGCATTAGAGCGGATGAATGGGGAAATATCTAGATAGTATCGTCGATGAATTGTATAGCCCTATTCTCGATGAACTGAAAGGAGTTAAAGGCGATCGCCCTGACCACCTAGCGCATATCCCTGAGCGATGGGAGGACTTTGCACGGATTACGAAGATCCGATCGGGTACTGAGATGCTCTCATTCAATCCGTACTCATTCCAGTTACGGATAAGCGACACAATTGATCGGTGTCGTGGGACAGTCATTGTCAAGCCGCGCCAGCACGGGTTAACCGAAATGGTGGCTAACAAATTTTTACACAAGGCTTGCCTGTATCCAACTTATTTTGCTGCCGTGTTCAGCAAAGGCCAGGACGATACAGCCAATATTGCCAAGCGAGTTCGATTGATGGCAGCGAGTGCCAACATCGAACTTTCCTCGAACAACGTCAAAGATATTGAGGTAAGTGGCGGCGGGCGAATTGTATTTAAGACTGCAACCCCTAACTCAGGCCGTGGACTTGAATCCGTTTGGGACATCCTCTATGACGAGTGCGCTTTTGTGCAGGCTATTGAGCAACTCTATGGTGCGGCAACACCATCTCAGTCGGTGCCTGAGCAACAGGGTAGAGCAAGAACAATATTACTAAGTACTCCCAATGCCAAAGAGGGGCTTTATTTCGATACATTTACTTCTCACAATGGCGATCGCGATGCTCTTGAAATCTGCCAGCAGATGCGCGATGAAGAAATTGATCCATACCAGGAATGGGTGGATGAAAACAATTGGGGTAAGTGCATCATTCATTGGCGATCGCACCCAATTCACGGAAAAAATGATCGATATTTACAGGATGTCGCAGAGAAACAGCGCATCACCTGGGCGCAAGTTCAGCGTGAGTACAATATCAGCTTTGATGACTCTACTGGTGGAACTCTGTTCAACTCGGCAGCAATAGATGCTCAAGCGATTGGGGAGTGGACAGACTCAGAAATTGGATGCTGTTACTTGATGGGTATTGATCCAAACTTTGGCGGTGACGACTTCTTTGTCTGCCAAGTATGGGAGGTTAGTAAGACCCCGGCACGGTTGGTTGCTGAGTATCGAGAGTCCGGGCGGTCAACTGAATATAGTCAATCACGGGTAGGAGAGTTAATTGACAAATACTCACCTTCGTTGGTAGCTGTTGAGTCAAACAGTGGAGGTAAGGTGATTTTAGAACGGCTAATTAAGTTGCGCCCGATGATTCATTTTGAAGGTGTCAACACATCCAGACAGAGCAAGGTTGTCAATACCGATAGAGTGGCGATCGCCATCGAGCAGGGCGAGGTCATCTACCCGCCAGACTGGGAAGGTATTCGAGAGATGAAGAAGTTTGCCCTGAAAGGCAGGGAGGCCATATCAGGTCATGACGATGAAGTGATGGCGTTTGCTGCTGCTTGGGCCTGGAGAGACGCAGCATTGAGTCTCAACCTTGCAGCCAATAGGCTATCAATACTGAGCTAAGGAATCCTTGAACTGTAGCGATCGCTCAAGCAATGAACAACGATCTAGATTTGATTTCTGATGCGTCCATGGACCTCCGCAACGATGGGGCGATGACCAACCTCATCAGCGGTGGGTTGATGTACAACCGTCAAACGGGCATGGGAACCTCTAGCAGTTCCAGGATGCATACCCGTGTTGGTGGTGGGTATTTATTGAGTGAATCAGAGTTGCGATCGCTGCATCGAAATAATTGGTTAATCAAGCGGGTGTGCAATATGCCTGCTTTTGACATGACCAAAAAATCTATC
>JBCCWF010000700.1:0-2527 GCA_039194035.1 Cyanobacteria bacterium P01_E01_bin.6
CTCGACTTTATTCAGGGCATAACTCATGAGACTTTCCTATTGTGGTCTGCCATACGACTACGAGCCTCCTTCACTAGATAACGTCGAGGCCCAGCTGAATCGAAATTATCTAAGACGAAACCTTAATTTTGCTTACCCTCGACATGTGCCAATTGTTCAATCGACGAACGATCTACAGCGTCGCGGCATCGCTTATCTCACTGAAACATCTGGGCTGATCCAGCCGCAAATCCCAACAGCAGAAAAAACTTCGTCACACACGCATTCTTCTCTGAAATCAATATCAATGAGGCAGCACAAACAAATTATGCTGCGTGAGGTAGCCAACCAACATCGAGTCAATATTCAGCATCGGCTGCAACATCGGTTGACTGTTGCACGGGCGCATGGAAATCAGGGACTCATTGCACAGTTAGAACGTGAAATGCATCAGATGACATAGGCACGACACACTCGTTTAGCACCGTTATCTGATTTAATTTTACAGTGAACCCTCGCCACATCACCTTAATGCCAAACGATCTGTCGCCAGAGAAAGGTAGATTCTCTATCCGGGAATCTGCCTTTCTCATTGTGATTTTGGTTTAGTCTAGAATACGTGACGTTGTTCTCTTTGCTGTCTGTGTTTTTTAGTGTTGTCATTCCAACCTATAACCGAAAGCCCATCTTGGAAAAATGCTTGCGTGCCCTAGAGCAACAAGCCTATGAGGATGTCGATGCAATTGATGGCTATGAGGTCGTTGTCGTTGATGACGGTTCAACCGATGAAACGGTTGACTGGATTCAGTCAAGTTCGACAGACTATCCTCACGTAAAGTTGTTTGAACAAAATCATCAAGGCCCGGCAGCAGCTCGTAATTTGGGAGTCGATCAAGCACGTGGAGACATCATCATCTTCATTGACAGTGATTTAGTCGTCACTGATGTTTTTTTGAAAGCTCATGCAAACGCTCTAACACAGGGCATGCAGCAGTTAGAGAGCGATCGCCTCTTCACCTATGGTCGCGTCATCAATACATGCAATTTTGACGACCCTACATCAGAACCCTTCAAGGTCACCGACTATTCAGCCGCCTTCTTTGCAACAGGAAATGTGGCGATCGCCCGCCACTGGCTGATTGAGGCTGGTTTGTTTGACGCTGGATTTCAGCTTTATGGATGGGAAGATTTGGAACTCGGTGTCCGGCTCAAAAACTTAGGTTTGAAATTGGTCAAATGTCCAGACGCGGTTGGCTATCATTGGCATCCGCCCTTCTCGTTGGAAGACATTCCGAATCTGATTGACAAAGAAATTCAGCGTGGTCGCATGGGTGTGTTGTTCTATCAAAAACATCCCACTTGGAATGTTCGGATGATGATTCAGATGACATGGTTGCATCGAGTCCTGTGGGGTCTTTTGTCGCTGGGTGGGCGATTGAATGAGAGAACAATTGCACCCGTCTTACAGTGGTTGATTAACCAAGGAAAGCCCCAACTGGCCTTAGAATTGGCTCGGGTTTTTCTCAATTGGTACAACGTTCAGGGCGTCTATGCGGCTTATGCAGACTGGCAAGCACAGAAAACAGGTGTGTAATACGGCTACCCCATTACCCACTGTTCTCCATCCGAATCAGGAGTTGGGCTGTCAAAAGTCACTCGGGTAGGTGCATTGATCCTGAGCGGTTTAATGGCTGTTGTAATTTGGTGAACTCCCCACCAGTTTTCAGTTCGGATTGCATCAAACCCGGCTCGTCCCATCCAGGCATCTGTACTGCCAGAGGCATAGGCTTTGATATATGGCTCTTCAAAGATTTCTGTTAACCAAGCAGTTTGACGCAACACCGACTGATCACCATCAAGAATGATGACTTCGCCGCCCGGTTTTAGCAGACGAAAACAGTCGTACAAAATATTTTGGGCGATCGCCGGAGGCGTCTCATGAAACAACAGAGATGCTGTGACTAAGTCAAAGGACTCATCAGAAAATCCAGTTGCTTCAGCATTGCCTTGACAAAACTCAACTGAAAGATTGGCCTGCTGTGCTTTTTGGTCTGCAATAACCAACATGAAAGGCGAAAGATCGAGGCCAATGACCTCGGCGTTCGGATATGCCTTTTTCAATAGCAGTGTGGTGGAACCTGTGCCACAGCCTAAGTCAAGGATGCGTCGAGGATGCCCCTTAACATGGTCAATAACACCCTGCCTCACCCATTCTTCATGGGGTGGTACGGCATAGCGGGTGATTGGGTCATAGGTGACGGCGGCGTTAATGCTCAGATATCCGTTCTGAACCCCATGAAAATTTTGGTTTTTATAGTAATCGGGGTAATCAACAGAATCTAACTGAAAGCGATCGCACGCAGTATCCCAATCAATACTGTTTCGATAGCGCATCAACGCCTCTTGGTCGAGAAGCAAATTACCAAATACCGGCATGATAAATCGCTCAAACAGATTATCGTAACTAGCCTGATCGCGATTGATCGTCATGCTTCTTACTTTTTAAATATTTTAGATGGGCTTGTATTTTAAGGCAGGATTCTGGGGC
>JBCCWF010000701.1:0-2498 GCA_039194035.1 Cyanobacteria bacterium P01_E01_bin.6
ATTGACCTTTTTTCTGGCAATCCTCAATCTCCGCTTCCTCAGCCTGAGTAGTTACGAATACGTTTAATTATGGCCATCTACTTACTACTTATGTATGTATCTAAGCAAACTTCGCTTTGGTACACTTTTAGCAATTGGGTCTGATAGTGAGCGAGTTAAGAGTCCTTGTTCCACGGCCAGAAATCCGATAGGGTTGAGTCTCTATAGAGTGGTTTAAAGTCTGCGATGGAATGGCACGTATCTGACGCTCAAAGCTTGCGCATTATTGACCGCGAGATTGGTTCTCATTCATTTTCACCGTCTGAGTATGAGATCGTTCGTCGTGTCATTTATGCATCGGCAGATTTTGACTATAAAGATTTAATTCGTTTTTCTGATCAAGCGCTCCAATCAGGGGCTGCTGCTTTTGCAGCACGCAGTACGATTATTGTTGATGTCCCAATGGTTCAGGTCGGTATTGCTCCGATCATTCAGGACACGTTTGCCAATCCTGTGTATTGCAGCATGGATACAATTACTCGACCACAGCGGGAGAAGACGCTAGCTGCTTGGGGAATTGAGACGTTAGCTAAACGCTATCCAGAAGCAATCTTTGTTGTTGGTCAAGCACAAACAGCACTGACAGCTCTAGTCGATCTGATTGAAGCAGAAGAGATTCGACCTGCTCTTGTGATTGGAACGCCAGCTGGTTTCTTTGGCATGGAAACGATCAAGGAGAGGCTGCAAAATTCACTCGTTCCCCACATCCGAATTGACGGACGGAAAGGAAGTGCTGTGGTTGCTTCTTCCATTGTTGAAGGGTTAGTAGAGTTAGCCTGGAATGCCTATGGCAAAGAGCAGGCTGGCTAAGATGGGGCTATGTCGAATTTCGCAGGAAAGCGATTGAGAGCATATGCTTCCTACACTGGATATCATTTAAGCCGAGAAGAATTGAACGTAGGACTCTTCAGAAATTAGAAGCCGGGATGTTAATGGGTTGATTTACGAACTGTGTGCATCAAGTGTAATTGCCATAGCAGCAATCCCTCATCCTGCTGATTACGAGTAACCTGTCTTATGACAAGATGGAAAGACAGTGATTTTTAGTTCGAATGACGACTCAGCCACCTCTCGATTCTCCATTCCATCGATTACGGGATCTCCGAACACGACTTCTACGATTACACAAAGCGCTCCTTGATTCAGAGCGCATTGTTTATGAACGAAATCATGGTCGTATCAAGTCTAAGGGTGAATTTTTTCAACTTGTAATCGGTGATGGTTGGTTTAGCTGGTTAAGGGTTTATTCTCAGTTCATCGTCCAAATTGATGAAGCACTCAGCGATAAGGAAACGATGACGCTGGATCAAGCTACTGCCTTGCTTTCAGAGGCAAATGCATTACTTTCGGCCAATGAGACAGGCAGTTTACAAGAACAAAGATATTGCCAAGCAATTCAAAGAGATCCGGCGATCGCCTACATGCATGCTGAACTCTCTAATTTCCTTAACGGGAAGAAATAGATAGTGAACCTAAAAAGTGTCTCTACGTTCATGTGTTGTTTGGTTACAAACTGGCTAGCTATTCATCGAGACTGCATGCTGCCTGAATAGAGAATACATGTTTCACTTTGGATCGTATGTTCTGCCCTTACGTAGAGTTTAGGCTTGCTCTAATACGCTTGTTATCTTCGATAGATTTAGACTTCTCTATCTTCTTTCTTGATGTTGTCTTTAATTTGTTCCAGGTCAATGTAATGATCCGCAACACTGATGAGGCTATCGCTTGTCATTGAACGGAGGCTAACAACTTCGATGCGCGCGCCGCTGTAGCTAATGGAGTTGACTGCGTAGGATAAGTTGCCGTCCCCACTCACAAGAACGGCAGTGTCGTAATACCCGACTAACCGCATCATATCGACAGCAATTTCGACATCAAGATCCGCTTTTTTTGCGCCACTGGCAAATTGGACAAGCTCTTTTGAAATGACACGATATCCATGATGTCGCATCCATAGCAAAAAGTTTTGCTGTTTTTCATTGGTAGGATCTACCCCAGTGTAGAAATAGGGGCGCAACAGGCGATCGCCCGCAGTGAGGCATTTCAGCAGCCTTAGGTAATCAATCTCAATGCCCAAGTTTAATGCTGAATAAAACAAGTTTGATCCATCAATAAAAATGGCGACTCTACCTCGCTGAACATGCCCTAAAAGAAGCTCGTTTGATGAGAGCAGTGCATCAAAGTCAGGAGATACGACTGAAGAGTGAAGTGCCATATGTTCTGGTGCTGGCTTCAGAATAGGGGAGGAATCCATCGCATCCATCTAAATCATCTCCTGAAACGCTATGTAGCTGAAGAAAATGCTTGGAATAATACCGATGGATTGAAAAGTGAATGATTGACCGATCGTCATTTTAATCTAATGAACGCGTCACTCTGAACTCAGATTATTTAAGTCAAATTCGAGATAAAGCAATAAATGTTACTGCTCAGGCTTAAGAAAATCCCTATTTTTATCG
>JBCCWF010000702.1:0-2486 GCA_039194035.1 Cyanobacteria bacterium P01_E01_bin.6
CGATTCGCAGCAGCTAGTTCAGCAAACTGCTCTGGAGTCACCTGAAGCACAAGATCACTCGGAAGCTGGAGCAAGAGTGGTTTCGATTGAGGAAGAGTTTGTAGATTCATCATTCACCTCATGCCGCTGAATCGCACCTCTATTCTAAATCTAAATACTTGGGCATGAAGATGAGGAGGGCGATCGCCGTTTCAACATCGCTCGTAACATATCGTGAATCGAATATTGCAAGAGGTGCAATCACTTAAAAAGATGAATCGTGCTCGTAATCAATACACTGATTATTTTGCCAAGTACGACCACTGTTTTCGCATTCCTGCTTATTTTCCTTAAACGGTACAGACGTCGGAAAATCAGCTTGATTGGAGAAGTTCTGATTTAACTGATTGAGTTGCATGACTCCAACAATTAAACCGATAGCGAGACTTATGATCAGTATTATGAATATGAGATTTGATGGCTTCCAAATCGGGTGAGTATCGCGTTCTTCTTTCAGGCGTTCTTTGGAGCGTCGCTCTGGACCGGCCACCACCACTACGTAAAACTTTTGCCACAGTAACGGAATCGTCAGCCGAACATCAATAGGATGATTTCGCCATGTTTGAGTAATAGCGTCTTCAAGAGCAGTGAGTTGGTCTATGCTGAAAGTCGCAAAAATATCGGGAGGTAGCTGCTTACATAGTCGAGTAAAAGCAGGGTTGTTCTGTAGGGCTCGGGACATAATACTTTATATTGTGGGTTTACTAGAGCAATTCTTTCGACCTAGTTTTGAGAAGAATTCTTGTTGCTATGCTTCCCTCAATGAGTCCATAAATCTCGTTTCTCAGAACTTTATTCGAGTGAATGAGTGGACTGAGGAGGCGATCGCCATTTCAGTAGATCGCCCTTCACGTTCTAGGGGTATCGCATCACGGAGTTTTGGGCTGTGATGACGGGTGTTTGACGGATGAAGCGCGTGGGAGTGGATCAAAGACTTTCTTGCCCTGAGAGCCATCGATTAATATACAAACAGAAAGGCGATCGCTGTTGCCGTGGAAAGCTGTGCGATCGCTAGCCTCAAACGCAGTAGTACACTTAAACTATGATACAGATCGTGTTTAATGAAAGATAATATGAGTATGTGCCATAGCTTGTAACTAATGAAGACTTCGCTCGGAGTGGCAAACAGAATACTTGAAATACTTATGAGTAATGGAATTGACACCATTACTCATCTCAAGTTGCAAAAACTCCTTTATTATGTTCAGGCTTGGAGCTTAGTATTTGTTGACAAAAAAATCTTTGATGAGGATATTGAAGCTTGGATTCATGGGCCTGTTATCCCTAAGGTGTATCACTTCTATAAAGAATATGGATACTTCAACATATCTCAAAGTAGGCACCAGACACATTTGACAGCTTCAGAATTCTATATCGTTCAATTGGTATGCGATTTATATGGGCACCTTTCACCGAGGTACCTTGAAGAATTAACTCATAGTGAGTTTCCATGGATAAAAGCAAGAAGAGGGCTATCCCCCAATCAAAAATCTAATAGAAGAATTTCCTCTGTTGATATGAGAAAGTACTACTTGTCTTTCATCGAACAAGTCGATCCACCAAAAATTTCTTCTGATGCAGTGCTGAAATCTAAAGACAAAAAATTCACACCCAATAGAAGCACTAACTTTGTTTCAGGAATTAGTTCTGTAATGGACGTTTTTAGCGACGATGAGCATTTAAGCTCATTTTGTATGAATGACTTTTATAATGAAATTTCTGACTGGGAAAATCTATCTTCAGACTGGGAGGGAATTGGGGCAGACATCAATGGCATATTTGAAGCTATAAGAACTATTGACCAAAACCCCAAAAGCCCTGATGAGAGACACAAAAAGCCCTGATGAAGAGAACCTAAGAGACAATTTAGCGAGCTTACCGGAATCTCCGGACACGAGAGTTGAAATTACTGCGTCTGCATTTAGTGGGCCAATTCCCTCTCCTGAGACTCTTTACGGTTACGACCGGGTTGAGCCCGGTGCTGCCAATAGGATTCTCAAAATGGCTGAAAAAGAGCAAAGCCATCGACACAGCATGCAAAAGCAAATGCTGACCATACATGCAAAAGATATTGAGGACGGCAGACAAGAAAAGAAGCTAGGTCAGATTTTTGGATTGACAATCGGTATAGTCTCAATTTTGGCAGGCTCTTTAGTGGCTTATTCTGGCAAACAGATAGCTGGGGCAGTGATTGGTACTGGTGGCGTTGCTGGGCTTGTGTCGGTTTTTGTCCGTGGCAAACGAGAAGAAACAAAGGGGGATGACTCTCTCATCTCAAAATCTGAAGTAAGTCCAGAAGCACGCGAGAAAGAGTTTCCCATTAAACTTCAACAAGACGCATTATGTGAGTTATTTAAAGTTCTTGTATATCAAGGGTTTTGATTAGCCTCCAAATCAGGAACTTAAGTGATTTCGACGTATCTACGTCATTCCAGCGATCAACTCAC
>JBCCWF010000703.1:0-2483 GCA_039194035.1 Cyanobacteria bacterium P01_E01_bin.6
GTACAACACACATTTCTTGGCAAACTTCTCAAAATCGAAACTAAAAAATGAGTGGTTTGGGCACGAAACGCGCGCCAAAACCTCTCATGTCTCTGTCAATGTTGCCAAGTCGTGTGTGACATCCGGTGACGATGTAGCTGACGGTTGACGGCGATCGCCCAACCGCACAAGCTTCACTCCCCGTGCAGGAGCCAAGGTAACTCCTCTTCGTCGAGGAATCTCGGGGCGATTGTCTGCCAACTGTAAGGAATGTTGAGAGAGGATGGTTGATAAGGCTAGCTTCATTTCAAATAATGCTAGTGCATCTCCGACACAGCGTCGGGTCCCATTCCCAAAGGGAATAAATTCATAGGGTGAATATTTGCGTTCGAGGAACCGTTCGGGTCGAAATTCTCTCGGATTCGGGTATAGGTCTTCCCGTTGATGGGTTAGATACATACAGCCCATGAAGACGGTATCTATAGGAAACTGATTTCCGAGGATTTCTACAGGTTCTTGGGCCACGCGAGGAAACGTCAACATGGCAACAGGCGATCGCCGTAGTGTTTCATGACAGACGGCTGTGAGATAGGGCAGTTGGGCGATCGCCATTGGATTTGGATTGTTGCCTAAGGTGTTGAGTTCTGCCAACAGTCGAGTCTTTACCTCAGGGCATCGATGCAGCCAGTAGAGTCCCCACGCCATCGCTGTTGCCGTGGTTTCATGACCTGCAAACAGCATCAGCATGAGCTCGTCTCGGAGTTCTTTGTCAGTCATGGGTGTGCCGTCTTCGTAGCGAGCTGCCATGAGCAGAGACAAAATATCGGTTCGACTTGGATCGGAGTGTGCACGGCGATCGCGCAGTTCAGCATAAATCAGGTCATCAAGCTTAGCTCGCAGGCGGAGAAAATAACCCCATGGACTCCATGCCCCCCAATCCTGTTGTAGTTGCTTGAAGAAGAGCATTGCTGACGTGAGTGGGGAACTGAACCGATCGGCTGTTTCGGTCAGCAGAGTTCGGATTTGTTGTGCCCGTTCGCCATCTGATAGCCCAAAGACCACATCACAGATGACGTGGAGAGAAATTTTTTGAGTGATGCTGCGGGCTGTGAACGGAGTCCCCACCGATACGGTCGACATTGCCTGTTGAGTGATGGTGCAAATTGTTGCGCCGTAGGTGCCCAGCCTCTCTCCATGAAAGGAGGGCATGATGAGCTGACGACGCTTTTTGTGGCGATCGCCGTCAATGGTGACTAATGACGAATCACCAATCAATGGTTCTAAAATCAGGTTTAAATCACCAGGTGCAGAAAATTGTTTGCGGTCATTCGTCAGCAAGTGTTGGATGGCTTCTGGATGACTTGTGATGATGATGCGATCGCCAAATCCAATTCCGGTACCCACAAAGATGTCTGGAAATGCGGTATGAGTTCCTTCTAGATAGTCGACCGGATCAAGAATCCACTGAAGACGCTGAATAAAAGCAGGAGTCTGCGGTTTTGCTAAGCTATGCATCGCTGTGTTGCTTCTAATATGTGGGTTTAATTTAGATATGGGTGTTAGTTTAGATTTATGGCCATTCTGTAATCATCGCAAACATTTCCTAGTTCGTCCGAGAGATTGATTCATAATGTAGCCGTCTAAGTAAAGAAAAAATTATTGGTTTGCGAGCGTCACTCTATGAAGAGCATCCCTATGGGCATTCAATTGCCTTCTGCATTATTGAAGTTCCCTATTGCTATGTCGGCAGCGTTGTTTAGCTTGGGCATTGGAACTGTGGCTGCTTTTGCACAAGTCACACCGATTTACAACCCAATTCAATTGCCTGAGAGCGACGAAATCACCGATACGCTAACCGACAAGGATATCCCGACTGGCTTCGGAGGATTTGCACGGGACTATACCGTCACGTTAGAAGAAGGTGACTATTTGGTGGTCGACCTAGTCTCTGACGAGTTCGACACCATCATCACCATGCTTGCTCCCGATGGCTCTACCTTTGGAGAGAATGATGATGGCCCCGATGGAACAACGAACTCGATGCTGTTTGCTCGTATCTCTGATAGCGGAGAATACATCCTTCGGGTGACACCGTATGCTGGTCAAGGAACGGGGCAATTTAACCTGAAGGTTACACGCTTGCGCCCCATCTAGCGGCTGCACCCCATTCTTTAAACCTCGTCTAACCTAGACGAGGTTTAATATCCATCTATCGTCAAAGTTAAGGCAGGGATACGTTTGTGTGTCCCTGCCTTAACTTGTTATTGATTTAGGCATTGTTGTGTTTTTAGGACGAATTTTCTGTGTTATTCTTTCTGCGGTTCGCTGATACGCGGCACAGGATTTGGGTTTTTGGCTTTAATGACGTCCAAGTACTTATATCAGTATGCAACCGCGTCAAGTACAAAAGCGGTGATTTGGGGCGCCCCCCCCCCCACAACACCCTACGTTATCAAAACCCCCAACGCTATAAACCGCACAAGCCACAAAAACATTAAGCAAAA
>JBCCWF010000704.1:0-2473 GCA_039194035.1 Cyanobacteria bacterium P01_E01_bin.6
CATTGAAGATCTGAGTAATGGTTGGTATATTCACGCCAGAGAGTACTAGCCATAATTAAACGTAACCTCCCAAATCCTGTGCCGCCCGCTGTGCGGGCGGCACAGGATTTGAGTTTTTGGTTTTAATGACGTCCAGGTACTGATCAATTCATGTAGCGATACAAGCCAGAATATGGCGATCGTCCAAAATGTTCATGACGCACGAGATTCTCACCAAGGTTTCAACGTGGCTGTGAGAATGCCCTAGACTAAAATTATCTGCTCAACATCGGAGACAAATTAGTGAGCCAGGATAGATTCTATATAATACGGCTTATGTGAGTTGATCGCTGGAATGACGTAGATACGTCGAAATCACTTAAGTTCCTGATTTGGAGGCTAATCAAAACCCTTGATATACAAGAACTTTAAATAACTCACATAATGCGTATAATCTTTAACTGGCGAACTGGCGATAAGGTGGCCTTATGAAAAATAAGGAACGGTACATTGAGATTAAAAGCTACTTATTCAAGATTGGTTTTTGAATAAGTAGCACAGCGATGTAACATTACCCAAATTAAGATGAGAGCTAGGCAATACTTTGGCCTCATCCTTGGGGTTGAAACTGAATGATCTCCCTCAAAGATTATTCAACTAATCTCTTCTAGGTCACAACTCTCAATTCAAGCGACTTCAACTGAATCAAGGATTATTTCATCAATGGTTTCTATTGCAACACAAAAAACTGGACAGCAGTACTTAATTCCTTCGATGTCTAGTACGCCATCCCCAAATCAATGCCTTCTACCCCTCACTGCTCGGGTCAACGAGCAGGATCATCTTGAGGTTGGCGAATGTGATGTCGTTGAACTCGTTGAGCAATTTGGTTCTCCATTGTATGTGGTTGATGAGGCAACACTACGGGCTGGATGTCAACAGTATCGGCAAGCATTTGAGCAATACTACCCTGGCGAATCTCTTGTGTTGTACGCATCAAAAGCATGGAATTGTTTAGCCATTTGTGCGATCGTTGACAGCGAGGGGCTTGGAATTGACATTGTCTCTGGGGGAGAACTATTCACTGCATTAGAGGCTCAAGTTGACCCAAAAACTATCTATTTTCATGGGAATAACAAATCCGTTGAGGAACTCAAGCTCGCTATCGACACAAGTGCTGACATAACTATTGTTGTAGATAACTGGCACGAACTCCGCCTACTGTCCCAATTAGCAGAAGGAAATACGACGCCGATCCGGATTATGTTACGGATAACTCCAGGAATCGAATGCCACACTCACGAGTATATTCAAACCGGTCATTTAGACAGTAAGTTTGGATTTGATCCCGATCAGCTTGAGCAAGTTTTCGCAACGGTTAAACAATCATCAGTCCTGACCTGTGTGGGTCTTCATGCACACATTGGATCACAAATTTTTGAGCTTCAACCCCATTATGATTTAGCTGATGTGATGGTTCGCTGGTTAATCAAAGCAAAAGAGTATGGATTACCCATCTGTGAACTCGATATCGGTGGTGGATTAGGCATGAAGTACACTGAACAGGATGATCCACCAAGCATTGATGAGTGGGTCAAGCAAGTTTGTGAAGCAGTTCTAACTGCTTGTAAAACACATAACTTGCCATTACCTAAGCTGCTAGCAGAACCTGGACGATCTGTTATAGGCCCAACCTGTATCACTGCTTATACCGTTGGTAGTCAAAAGGTTATTCCCGATATGCGCACTTACATTACTGTTGATGGAGGAATGTCAGACAATCCTCGTCCAATCACCTATCAATCTATGTATCGCGCGTTAATTGCTAATAAAATGTCTCAACCGATTCAAGAGCAGCCCGTGACCCTGGCAGGAAAACATTGCGAATCAGGAGATATTGTGATTAGAGATGCCCACCTGCCTGAAACAACATCAGGAGACATTGTGACTGTTCTGGGGACTGGCGCGTACAATTACAGCATGGCATCCAACTACAATCGCATCCCTCGTCCAGCAGCCGTTTTAGTTGCAGATGGAGATGCTAGTGTCATTATTCGACGGGAAACGTATTGTGACCTTATCCGTCATGATCAAATGCCCAGTTATTTGCTATCGAAGTAGTTGTTTTCTTTGTTGTTAGCTTTTGGATTTCCAGTGGAACTCAGCTGAAGATGTTGGTGTGGAGAAAGGGCAAATCATTATTTGGTTAAGACCTATCCTGAACGTAACGGAATCCTTTGGATTCTAGAACGAGTTGAATATGTATTTTTGAGGCTCTTAGATAATTGACATTCAAGATCCTCAAAGATACATATTCAGAGAGCGTTTTTTTGGTAAGTACTTGGATGTTACTAAAACCAAAACCGCAAACCCCATGTCGCCTGCTGAGCGGGCGACATGGGGTTTGGAAGAGTACATTTAATTATGACCAGCTACTTAGTCCTGAACTCAATAAGTTCAGGTTTTGACAAATTCAGGGCGTATTGTTTTTTCA
>JBCCWF010000705.1:0-2462 GCA_039194035.1 Cyanobacteria bacterium P01_E01_bin.6
AATAATCTGTTTTATTTTTGTGGTTTGCTTAAACAAACGTTTTTTATAAATCGTTCTTTAAAATTATGTTGTGGCCCATCTTTAACCTTCTTCTCCAACGGCCTGGCCCGCCCGCCCTGCGGTCGCCACAGGACTTGGGGTTTTGGTTTTAATGACGTCCAGGCACTTAGCTCAATCTCACCAGCTCGACCTCAACAACTCGATCTCACCGAAACGCAATGTGTCCATTCCTCGCTGAACTTAACCCATGATGGAGCTTCATCTAAAAATCTGGCGACAATCGAACCCAACCTCGTCAGGGGCATTTAAGACCTATACCGTTTCGAATGCAGAAGAAGACATGTCCTTTTTAGAGTTGCTGGATGTCTTAAACGAGCAACTGATTCATAACGGAGAAGAACCAGTCGAATTTGATCACGATTGCCGGGAAGGAATTTGCGGTTCGTGTAATCTGATGATCAATGGTCAAGCCCACGGCCCACAGCAAAAAACAGCCACCTGCCAACTCTATCTCAGACACTTCAGCTCTGGGGATACCATCACCGTTGAGCCGTGGCGGGCAGCCGCATTTCCAATTATCAAAGACTTGGTCGTTGATCGATCGGCACTCGATCGCATCATCGAAGCGGGGGGATATGTTTCTGTGAATACGGGAGCAGCACCCGATGCAAATACCATTCCCATCCACAAGAATATCGCTGATCAAGCGTTTGACTATGCAGCCTGTATCGCCTGTGGAGCATGTGTCGCAGCATGTCCGAATGCATCTGCATCTCTCTTCACGGCGGCCAAAATATCTCACTTGGCGCTGCTTCCTCAAGGGGATCCGGAGCGCAAGCATCGAGTGATGGCGATGACTGAACAAATGGCTACGGAAGGATTTGGTGATTGTTCAAATCATGGTGAATGTGAAGCGGTTTGTCCCAAAGGCATATCCATCGAGGCGATCGCCAACATGCGTCGAGAGTATGTGCGCGGACTTTTCTAACGGAAACATCTGTTGCTGACTGGCCTGTTATCGCCATAGCTATAACAGGGAACTCTACACCATAACCACAGGAACGGCTCTGCGTTTTGGGGTTATGCAATGTCCTGAGAATTCCATCACATGACACCTCTTAATAACCATCCAGCTTCTCTCGAAAAAAAGTCAGTTGAAGAGATACAGAGAAAACCTGGTAATGGATTGGCGTGGCTTAAGGAACAATTGAGAACGGCCCTGCGAGCAACTCCGGTGAATGCTCTTTTGGAGCAGCGTTCTATGCGTCGATGGTATGACTACAAATACCAATCAGTGCAGTCGATTGAACAGGCCATTGCAAGCATTCAATCCCGCTGGAATATCGAGATTGACGACGATAAAGAAGAACCGATTTTCATCTTTGCGTCCGGTTGGCGCTCTGGTTCCACGTTGCTTCAACGCCTTGTCAACTCGGATAATCGCATCATGCTTTGGGGGGAACCATTTCCCGATAGTAACTTGGTTCAGACCATGGCGAATTCGCTTAAACCATTTCAGACCAACTATCCTCCTGACTCTAATTTCCTCCAGTCTGATAATTTCACAATGGACAGCAGTCCGCTTTGGAAGCGATGGACCGCTAATTTGTATCCCAGCTTCGAGTGCTTGCATCAATCTCATCGAGCCTTTTTTGAGACACTGTATGCAGCGCCTGCAAGAGAGCAGAATTGTAGCCGATGGGGATTCAAGGAAGTACGCCTCGGCATTGAGCACGCGATATATCTTAAATGGTTATTTCCCAAAGCTAAATTTTTATTCCTCTATCGAAATCCTTATCATGCATACCGTTCATGCTATGACTGGAGAAATCTATATTGGCAGTGGCCCGATGAGGGTGTTTTCAGTCCAACAATTTTCGGGCAATACTGGGTTACCCAGGTGACGGGATTTTTGACAGACTATCAAAAAGTTGACGGCCACCTCATTAAGTACGAAGAGCTTTGCAATGAAGACGATGCAGTTGCTAAACTCTCTTCCTACTTGGAAGCCGATATCGACCAAACAATCCTAAAGTCTAGAATTGGATCCTCTAAAAATAAAAAATCTCCGCCAATTCATTCCGTCAAACAACTAGAAAAAATAGTTGCGCCGCTTTCAGAATCCTTGGGATACCAACGCGATGGTTAATAGCTGACACTCGCCTAGGCTTAACGACTTGGCAAACGTTTCAAAATGGCAACGTTTACAGAGAAAGGAGGGTTTGGAACTGTAGATTGGGTTTAGCTCTTGGCTCATTATGTAATTCAGGGAGGTCTGAATTCAAAGAGCTAGTGGTGTAGGCTTTACCATACATGAAATAGCCTTTTACTAGAGTGTTTTTGTGTTGATTATACTCATATCTCACGACAAACACTGTTTCACGGCTTTGAATCAACGCTTTCAATTTATTTTAACGATCATTTTGGCATGATTAGTGTATGACAAGGCGCGGGTCTTTTTC
>JBCCWF010000706.1:0-2448 GCA_039194035.1 Cyanobacteria bacterium P01_E01_bin.6
CCCCTCTCTTGGGTATCTTTATTTTCTAGCAAGTCCCTAAATCTATTTAGATCGATATGATTAAAGCCTACATTCCGACATTTTTTGTGGATTGCTGAATGGTTCCAAATCTCTAGATTAAAGTCGAGCTTAGCGTCGACCCGAATCTAAGTTACTTGGTCTATGCTGATAGGCAGCGACGTTTATCGTTTCTGTCACATCTATGACACAGGCATCCGTGAATTCAAATCCTCGAATCTGTATTGTTGGTGGTGGTTTTGGTGGTCTCTACACAGCTCTAAACCTGCCTTCGTTTTCATGGGATGCTTCTCAGAAGCCCCACATTACCCTGATTGATCAGCGCGATCGCTTTGTCTTTGCTCCACTGCTCTATGAGTTATTGACTGGGGAACTGCAAACCTGGGAAATTGCGCCTCCCTATGCTGAATTATTAGCTAATACAGATATTCAGTTTAAGCAAGCAGCAGTGTCTTCGATTGATATTGATGCCAAGCTTGTCCATCTGCATGATGAAACAACACCCATCTCTTACGACTATGTGGTGCTGGCGTTAGGAGGTGAGACGCCCCTGACGATTGTTCCAGGTGCAGAGCACTATGCAATTCCCTTTCGCACTATTTCTGATGCTTATCGACTAGAAGAGAAGTTGCGTATTCTAGAACAGTCTGATGCAGACAAAATTCGTGTGGCGATCGCCGGAGGGGGGTATAGCGGTGTTGAGTTGGCATGCAAGCTGGCTGAACGGTTGGGCGATCGCGGTCGAGTGCGGATTATCGAGAAGAGCGATCAGATTTTGCGTACATCGCCTGAATTTAACCGAAAAGCTGCGTTACAGGTGCTCAGCGAGAACCATGTTTGGATTGACGTGGACACCACCATCACCGACATTCAAGAATCATCCATCACCTTAGAATATAAGGAACAAACGGATACGATTCCGGTGGATATTGTGATGTGGACCGTGGGGAATAAAGTTTCAGACACCATTGCTGCATTACCGCTGCAAAAAACTGAACGGCAGCAGATTGTGGTGACGTCAACACTACAGGCGATTGACCATCCGGAAATTTTTGCATTGGGCGATCTCGCAGCATGTCAAGATGCTGACGGGCTAAGTATTCCATCAACTGCTCAAGCTGCCTTTCAAGAAGCACAATTTGCGGCTTGGAATATATGGGCGTCAGTCACCGATCGGTCTCTTCTGCCCTTCCGATATCAAAACCTAGGAGAAATGATGACGCTGGGTTCTGGGACAGCTACGTTAGCAGGGCTTGGTATTACGTTAGATGGGCCGATGGCTCACATTGCTCGGCGACTGGCCTATTTGTATCGGATGCCAACGCTCGATCACCAAATTAAAGTCGGTATCAATTGGGCGCTTAAGCCATTGCGTGATCTCTTGCCTCTCTAGTTGAATTATCTGTTCTTATTCTGTGTTATGTCGTCTTATCAAAATCCACCAAACGTTATTTTTTTTGATGCTGTTGGTACGTTATTTGGGGTCAATGGAAGTGTTGGGGAAATTTACAGTCAACTGGCTGAGAAATATGGGGTAGAGTCTGATGCAGCGTTGCTCAACCAATCCTTTTTCCAGAGTTTTCGAAAAGCTCCCCCGATGGCGTTTCCAGGGGTAGAGATCACCTCTATTCCCAATCGAGAATTTAACTGGTGGCGGGCGATCGCCCTTCAGACGTTTGAGCAAGTTGGAACGTTAGACCAATTCAGAAACTTTGATGAGTTCTTTGATGAACTCTACTCACATTTTTCAACAGAGGCACCTTGGTATCTCTATTCTGAAACCATCAACACCCTCAAATATTGGCGGAATAAAGGCGTTGAATTGGGCATCGTTTCCAACTTTGATTCTAGAATTCATCGAGTATTAGATGCTCTTGGATTATCGGACTTCTTTTCGTCTATAACGATTTCAACGGAAGCTGGAGCCGCAAAACCCGATTTCAAAATTTTTGAGTTAGCGCTCAAAAAGCACAGCTGTCCTCCCCATGCAGCATGGCATATTGGAGATAGCTATAAAGAAGACTACGAAGGCGCCAAAACTGTTGGTTTGCGGGCGATTTGGTTGAAGCGACATTAATGCTTGCAAGATGTCTGTCCAGGGTTCTGACGGACAGGATGCGTGTCATGTTACCAAGGGAAACGGGTTCATCTAGCAACTTGCTGACCCTAAGTCTAAGATGTCTCGCATCAATAAGCTCACTTTAAACAAACTAGGAAGCGCCCCAGAGGGGCGCTTCCTAGTTTAGGTACTTTATTATTTGCAGATCCCTTATTGGTTTTCAGTTTAATAACTGTCGGTTCGAGGATTTTTTGCAGCCAATATGAAGCGGTTCGAACTAAGACGTTAAAGCCTCGGTTGTCTCTCCATTTAGGCTAGAGAGAAGCAATATGTCTTCTGGAGGGTGGAATAATGGGTGCGACGATTCAGTC
>JBCCWF010000707.1:0-2395 GCA_039194035.1 Cyanobacteria bacterium P01_E01_bin.6
ACAAAATTGAGAAATTTTGGGCTCGCTTGAAGCATTATGTTCGTAAACAGATGAGAACCGATATGTCATTATCTGAGGCGATCGATAACGCCTTCAGATGCGTAAATTAATGTCCTAATAAACTCTTTCATTGCTATAATACAAATGTGTGGGGTCGCTCGACGACTCCACACATTTGTTTGTTGTTTCGGAATAATTGCAACGCCTGATAACGTAGGCCGAAGAAAACTTAGCGAGATTGTGGGGCGTTGAGCGCCCCACAATCCCTGATTAAAATTAGAAACGTCATTCGTGATGTTAGATTCCTTTACTCGCCCAGTCTGCTTGCCGCTATGACAGCATCCAATGAGTCTCTTGAGTTAGTAAAACCGACCCTGATTGTTGGGTTGGGAAATCCTGGGAGTAAATACAACAAAACTCGGCACAATGTCGGCTTTGATGCAGTCGATATGATGTCTAAAGCCTGGCGAATTCCTCTGACTGAAAATAAGCGCTTCACTGGAGAGTTCGGGGAAGGGCTTCCCCCTGTGGGAGAAAAAGTCCGTTTGCTAAAACCACTGACCTATATGAATCGCTCTGGTCAATCCATTCGTGCGGTGATGGATTGGTATAAGGTTCCGGCAGCAGCGGTTGTGATTATTTATGACGACATGGATTTACCGACAGGCCGTGTTCGACTCAGGCTTTCGGGATCTGCGGGCGGGCATAATGGAATGAAATCGGCGATCGCCCACATGGGCACCCAGGGGTTTCCTCGTATCCGCATTGGAGTAGGCAGACCAACGTCGGCTGCTTCTGATCCGGTTGTGTCTCATGTATTGGGTAAGTTTTCACCCGCTGAAACTAAGTCTGTTGACGAGGTTCTGTATTGGGTTTTGAGTGCGATGGAATTGACCTATAAGGAAGGATTTTCAAAAGCCATGAGTCTTTATAACGGGCGCGATGCAAGTGCTGTCCTCTAGATCAGCATCAGGTTAGATCGGTTTCTGTATATTCCCTTGGATACATTGGCTGCATCTGTGGGCGATCGCCATTTTCCCTGCGAATTTAAGGCATTCAGGCGATCGCTCATACAATCACTCACCTACATAACAAATAGAAGATGCTCCTCCTGGACGAGAGTAAGCGGAGCGTCCTCCGCAGCTGCGCCCCGCAGAGTCGCGATCGTAGGGGCAATCACAACTGCCTGAGACTGATGATCTAATGGGAGAACCTGGTTGTGGAACCGAGGCTGCAGCTTGTTGTTGTTGACGCTGACGTTCAGAGACAAGTGCATCTTGTCTAATGCCTTCGATGCGTTGTTGAGTATATTCAGAATTAGCGCTGTACTCTTCAATCTTGTTTTGAGCTGTTTGAAAATAGTTGCTGCTCTCAGGCACTTGTTCTAACGACTCAATAGCTCTTCCCCATTGTTGTGCAGCAGATTCCCACTCTGCAATAGTGGCGGCATCCCGTCCAAGACTGACGGCTTCTGTGGCATGCTTAACAGCATTTTGAAAAGATGCTGGTGTAGGTTCAATTTCAGTCTCGGAAATAGAAGTGGACGAATTAGCTTCAGAGGTTTGGATAGGAACAACAGATTCAGGTGCTATCAATGAAGTACTAACTTGGACTTGCTCTCCTTCGGTTCCTCCTGAACTCATTATCAAGAGAATCGCCGGTATCGATGTGCCAGCTATTTTTGCCCAAATAGGCCATCGTTTCAGCCAAAGAATAATGAGTCCCAGAGGAGGAAAGAATACGAGCCAAAGAAAAATCCAACGCTTCTTTTGATACCAATCTCTTATGTCGCGCGAGCTTGCCATATTTTATTATCCAGGGAGAGGGGCTTTCTGAGTTAGACGTGTGAGATTGGGACTCCTCCGGAAGCTCATGAGAATATTGGCTATCTCGATATAATTTTCATGGAAACGTCAAAATGCCTTTCGCCAAAGAAAAAACTGGCCTATAGGCCAGTTTTTTTCATCTAGGAGTCAACTTTATATACGTGAGGAGAGAGTCTTCAGAACGAAACCGAAACGATAGGTGGCGATGCCCGCGGCAAGACTTATTTATTGCCTAGCCCATTGTGGAACTCTTGAGAGAAGCGATTATTGAGCTTATTGCCTAGACCGCTACGGAACTCGTCAGCATGACGATCGGACAACTTGTTGCCTAATCCAGAGAAAAACTCTTGCTCAGTGCGCTCAGAGAGCTTGTTGCCCAAGCCACTGCGGAATTCTTCTGCATGGCGTCCTGAGAGAGCCGAAGCAGGAGACGCGAAACCAGCAAGTGCAGCGGTAGCGATAGTAGCAGTGATGATGCGTTTCATGATTCAAACTCCTTTGTTCAGAGCGAGAGGATTTCTGTGTTGGGGTGTTTGTGTTTCCCCGTTTGCTTGATTTTCATCATGCAG
>JBCCWF010000708.1:0-2380 GCA_039194035.1 Cyanobacteria bacterium P01_E01_bin.6
ATCCTCATATTATTGGTGTGGTTTTGGTTGACGTCCCACCACCACCACTCAAATATCTCAGAGTCTTTGCAATGCTCATTCAATCAGCCAGCCCATCATTTTAGGATGCATCATGAAACCTCATCGCCTTGTTCAGCGACTCGAACAATACACCCTCAAGTGTCCGACGGAGGTTCTTCTTGTGACGGCAATAATTGACGGCGAAGAGGATCAAGTGGTTATTTTCCGTGGATTTTCTAGTTCTCTGATGCGTCCTACCGCCTTTGACCCAGACGTCCCGGTGCTTCATGATCAGGCTGAAATTATCTCCATCGATCAACTTCAAGGTCCATATACACCTGACCAGCCGAAGTATCTTCAACCTGGATTATCGGCTGAAACAATCGAACCGTTGCTGACACGCGTGGGTGTTTAGGAATGAACATTAAAACCCCCCGGTTCTATTTCATCGTCATTCGTCAGCAAGCCACAGTAAACAGACGTTTTCCTCGCGATCGAATCATGCCCCTGAATTGTTCTGGTAAATTTTTCCGGTTCTGTCCGGTGCACATTTGTAGTGCGTAGGTGTTGAGAGTCTTATGCGGACATGATTTTGGTTTGTGAATTTGAGAGCGGTTTTTCAAAATGCCTCTTAGAATCATGGCTACGTGATGGCATGTCACGTTGAAGAGATAATGTCAAAAAACTTTAGACTTCTTCATGGAGGTGATATGCTCCTCTGTGTGTGTGTGAATTGAGTGGTTCAACATGGTTTTATCGTCGGTTCCTAATCGCGGGGCACGTCCAGCAGCGGCATGGTCTCCCGAACGTGTTTTGAATGCTGCAAGTATTAGTCATTCGTCCATGCTCTGGAGTCCCCTTGATCTTCCATCCTGCCGTTTGTTTGGAACCGATGGAATTCGCGGGTGCGCACAAGATATTCTGACCCCAGCCCTCGCGGCTCAAGTCGGGTATTGTGCAGGACAAGTATTGAGCGAGGTTGCTGGAAAAAAAAGTCCAGTTGTTGTCGGTCAAGACTCACGGACATCAAGTGATTATCTGGCGATCGCCCTCGCGGCTGGACTCACCGCTTCAGGGTTGGAGGTGTGGCATTTAGGATTGTGTCCAACCCCTGCGGTTGCTCACCTGACAGCAACCTCTGAGGCCATGGGCGGAGTGATGATTTCTGCTAGCCACAATCCTCCCGAAGACAATGGCATCAAGTTTTTTGGGGAACACGGCAACAAACTCTCTACAGCCATTCAATCCCAGATTGAGCAAGCACTCCGACAAGGCACAACTCATACATTTCAAACCCTTGATCCGTCTCCTCAATGGAACCGCTATACGCTTTGTTCAGAGCGCTTGATGGATTATCTCCATGCCCTCCATCGTCCACTCATGTCGACGATTAGTCTTCAGGGACTTAAGATTGTGCTGGATTTAGCCTGGGGAGCTGCGGTTAACCTTGCCCCAATGGCATTTGAGGAACTAGGTGCGGAGGTCATCTGTCTACATGATCAGCCCAATGGCGATCGCATCAATGTCAACTGCGGCTCGACCCACCTCGATTCGTTAAAGGCTGCCGTTCATAATCACACTGCAGACATGGGGTTTGCCTTTGACGGAGATGCTGACAGAGTCATTGCCGTCGATGGCAAAGGGCGAGTCGTTGATGGCGACTATATTCTTTACCTGTGGGGTTGTGCCCTCAAGCAAGCCAAGCAACTGCCAGACAACACGATTGTGGCTACTGTGATGTCGAACTTAGGGTTTGAGCGAGCCTGGAATCGTCAAGGGGGAACCCTCGTGCGAACGGCTGTAGGTGATCAGTATGTTCATGCTGAAATGGTCAATCGGCAAGCCGCTCTCGGTGGCGAACAATCTGGACATATTTTGTGTCCCCACTACAGCGTATCGGGCGATGGTACGCTTACGGCTCTGCACATCGCGAGCCTGGTAGAACAGTCTGATCATTCTCTTGCAGACCTCGTGGACGATAGTTTTCAGACGTATCCCCAGGTGCTGAAAAACGTCCGAGTTGAGGACGCTGATCGTCGCTGTACCTGGACAGAATCAGCCGAATTGCAGCAGGCGATCGCCTTGGCAGAAAAAGATATGGGCGATCAAGGCCGGGTATTAATTCGGGCATCAGGAACTGAGCCTGTCATTCGGGTCATGGTTGAGGCATCTAGCGACGAATTGGTAAACCATTGGACAGACTACCTGGTGGAGGCTGTCGAACAATACGCTCAATAGACGAGATGCCGTTGGATGAATTCAGCTCGGTGTGTAGTTCCAGTCTTCTATTGGCGATTGGGTAACTGAGTACAGCGTCAACGAGTACAGTGTCAACTAATTAGATAGGCATCAATAAACTCACTTTAAAAACCTAGGGAGC
>JBCCWF010000709.1:0-2373 GCA_039194035.1 Cyanobacteria bacterium P01_E01_bin.6
AATTTAAAATAGTGGGGGCCCCCCGGGTGGGCGCGCTCCCCAGGTTTTTAGGTGTTCAGTTTAATAACGCCGAACTGCTTAGGTTGCCAACCGATAACGTTATCGCTGACAAGTCCCCAATCTATGAAGTACTCAAATTAAGGCTGAAAAGAGCATGATGCTGCCAACATTTTTAGGAATTGGGGTTGAGAAGTCTGGAACAACGTCTGTTTATCATTATCTCAAGCAACATCCGGATGTCTTTATGAGTCCGATCAAAGAAACTAACTTCCTGGAACAGGATTGGGGGAATGGAGTCATTCAATCTCACCGTGCTAGTCACAAAAGAATTGACACCTTTGAAAAGTACAATAATTTATTTAAAAATGCTGGGGCAGCTAAAGCCGTAGGAGAGATTTCACCAAATTATCTTTTTCACTATCAATCATCTTCTAAACGTATTCAGCAATATGTGCCGAATGCGAAAATGATTGCAATATTACGCGACCCTGTAGAGCGCGCCTTCTCAGACTATCTTATGCATCTTCGAGATGTAATTAATAGAGGTCAAAACAGCACCCTTGCAGACCAGGCTCGATACAAAGCAGACCAATCATTCACAATCAGGAAAGGGTTCTACTACGAGCCACTCAAGTTTTTCATCGACACATTCGGAGAAGAATCCATTAGGATATTTCTCTATGATGATTTGTGTCAGAATCCTGTCAAAATGATGCAGGAAATATATCGGTTTATCGGAGTAAGCGATACATTTGTGCCCGACGTCTCACAGAAATCTCAAGTTGCACAAATACCCAAATCGAATACTGTCAATGCACTTTTGAGAACACAAAATCCATTTCGTTCCAGCATTGCCTCAGCATTGAAAATGTTCTTTCCTGAGTCCGTACGTCAACGCATTCGAACAATGCTGATCGCCATGAACTCTCAGCCCAAAGATTCCGTGGCTCTCTCATTGGAAGAACGGGCCTTATTATCCAACCTCTATCGTGACGATATACAGAAGCTAGAAGCCTTGATTCAACGTGACTTGTCTCACTGGCTGATAACGTAACATCTCGCTGAACAGCACTGCGATAGGTAGCTAGCCATACTTAAACGTAACCTTCCAAACCATGTGCCGCCCGCGCAGCGAGCGGCACATGGTTTGGGGTTTTAGATTTAATGGCGTCCAGGAACTTATCTGCGTAAAACCCATTTCTCAAGGAAAGAATCACCTAATTTGGTCTGAGTAGATAGGCATTATTCCTATTGTTCTCAGTCTGATGACGGCAGGTCTTCAAAATAGAAGAGAGGTTCGTCATTTAATGCGCCGACGCGATTAGGGGGCCAGACACGAACAGCTGCACGACCAATCAAATCTTCTTGGGGAACTCCTCCCCAAAAGCGACTATCGTAGCTGTTGTTGCGATTGTCTCCAAAGACAAGATACGAGTTCTCTGAAACGATCTCCGGCCCCCAGTCCCCTTCTACGGACTCAAAAGTATAGCTTTCAACTAGCAATTGATCATTGATGTAAACTTGCCCATCACGAACTTCGACGGTATCACCAGGTAATCCCACAATGCGTTTGATTAGGGCGTCATGGAAATCAGGGTCTGCTTTTTTGATTGCAGCTGTCGGACGAAACACCACGACATCACCTCGTTGAGGTTCCCGAAAACGATAGCTGATTTTTTCAACAATAAGGCGGTCATTGACTTCAAGCGTTGGCAACATTGATTCAGAAGGAATGTAACGTGCTTCTGCAATAAAATGCCGAATCCCAAATGCCAACACAATCGAGAGGATCAAGATGTTGCGAAGCTCGATCCAAAAGTTTTCGGCCGGAGGCTGCGCTTGCTCCTCCAACGATTGCGAAGCCATGATCTGATGAGATGATTGGGTTTCTTTCTCTACATCATCGTGATGAACGGCTGATGAGGGTTTTCCTAACGTGGTTTCACCCTCATTAGAGGCTGTATGTGTTGCATCAAGAGGCTGCGCTTCTACCTCGTCTGATGGTGGTGTCTCATGAGAGTCACCTAATGGTGGCTGATTCAAATCATCAGATAGTGGGGGGGGAGAACGATCCATAAGCGCATGCGAAACAACAAGAAACCATGATAACAACAGCAATTGGCGATCGCTGTTGGAACTGACTCAAATTCTAAACGAGTTGTTCAGTTTCATTCTGATTATTGACACAAATGTCTGAATACCACCATTCAAGAAACAGCAACACTCAACGTGATGCGTTTTCTTGGTCTAAAAATAGTCCGTTACCCTGCTTCAGTCATGGATGTCTCATCACATTCCACCTCGCAGCATCAAGAAATGACCTGTTTTCTGCTAGGTTCAACTTAGGGCCTTGCTAGAAAATAAAGTACCAAT
>JBCCWF010000710.1:0-2354 GCA_039194035.1 Cyanobacteria bacterium P01_E01_bin.6
GAGAGTTTATTTGCCGAGATATTAGCTCGCGATGACTCTAATAGGATTATTCTAAGTGAGGAAAAGTTCTCAGTAGAAGCATTTCAGTGCTGCTGTTTTGGTATGTTCAGACATCTATGCTGCTGTAGCAATGTGGATCTGTCAGCAGCAACCCCTTGCAAGGAGTAAATGGGGCAACTGTCAGGATTCAGATCTCGGCTGTTTCAAGCAGATCAGCAATCCTTCCGTAAATTTTGAGCGTAGTCGAAACTGAGTCCGGATACTCGTTCATCAGGGAGTCCGTTTGCAATCGATCGGAATGGAGTCAGTCCTCTCTGTCGTCAGTCACCTTACATCCTAAAACTCGTCAAGATACAATCTATAAATTATTCAGGGATAGCTACGCTGCTTGCCTTTGAGAGAGTTGGAAGAACGACTTGAGCTACAGACTTATGTAGCTTTTGAACTACCGATCCTCCTCCCCTACTATGCAGAATTGCTCATCCCCAACTTACAGCTGCCTGAATTTTGGAATGCTTGAACCCAGCTCATGACCACCCCTTCAGGGGTCGTTTTTATATGCCTGTCCAGTACATAGCTCGCCCAACTGCCCGATCTAGCAGTCTTTTTTTAGTATTCGAACCTTAAAATAATATTAAGCCGATGTAAGGTCTTATGAACTTCTCCATTCCCTACGAACAGCAGCAAGTGCAAGTGCCTCCAGAGGCAACTCAGGAAGTTGCAGATCTCTTGGTGGGCATGGGGTTGTCATTGCGGCTTCAGACGGATGGATTGTTAACTGCCATTATTCGCCTTGGGCGGCAGGGAGCACTCGATCGCCTCGCAATCACTCACGCCGAACTGCGCTTTTCCAATAATCGGCCAGAGATAGAGCAGTGGTTAGAGATGTGTTGGCAACTACCGTTAAAGCTGTAATCTTTTGAGTCTTTTTCGGCGTGGTTCATAAACGCACAGTTATCTTTAGTGGATTAAAACGGATATAGAGACCGGGGCGGCGGCATATTGTTCGACTTTAAGGGGGCAATATCGGGTTTATGGGCTTTCTAGCACGATGCTCCTGAGGAATAGCCTGCCCTTTCAAGTAGAGGCAGGCTAATCTCGTAGTCAGTCTGTTCGCAATAATCCTGACAAAAACACCATCTGTTAGGCTGCATGGGCAATCGTTAACTGCTCTGGATGACCCTGCAGCAGTTTATAGGTGATTTCCTCAGCGCCTTCTTCGCTTAAATCTTCTACATAGCCAGGCAGCTGGGATTCAGCTTCAGACGACGTGCCGAATGGGCCGAAATAAAATTGATTCTTCGGTTGTTGCGTAGAAACTTCAACCCACCAATCATCTTCTGTCTGAGATGAGACATCTCCTCCACCGCCAGCACTCAAAGGAAGAATGCTAACAATCTTTCCCCCCTGCAGAGCTATTCTCCGAATCTCTTGGCTCAAACGAGCATAGGGGACTCTAAATTTCATTCGACAACTTTGACGTATCGGGGTTTTCGGATTGGCAGGCCCAATAAGCGACCGCAGACCGATCGCTTCAATCACAAAGACTCGATCTTCTGTTTGGTTGCTTGAGCATCTATCAACGATATCTGAGAGGGTCATGGCGTCGCAGGTGAATCAGTCCACTAAAATGCTTTCATACCAAGTGGAGAGAATTTGTCCTGTAAATCACGCAACCATCTTTTATAGGTGGAGTGCAGCCAGAAAAATGTCTTGATGAGCACTGTCAACCATATCGATCTGTCACCAGTAGACCCCTTCCTTATTGTGGTCGATGCCAGTCGCAACCAGGAACAGGGAAACGGGACAGTTAAATTTAGTGGATAAATTGGATATGGAGACGGGTGGATCGTCTTGAATTTGGCGAATCTACCGGTAGTCGGTCGTTTGAGTCGTTGGACTCCAACTGAGGTATGCTCAACCCCGTCAATATCATCTGTTTTAACTGTGTATAGTTGTGCACAGCTGAAACTCAACTCTTACAAAGTCTCGGCAAGGACGTGAACAAACGGCGATCACCTCATTCATTGCAGGCAATTATCTGTTTGGATTTGAACTTAGTGAAGCATAATACTTCACTCAAGTATTATCATTAAAACTGAGAGGCAATTCTCCGTCGAATTAGTCTTACAATCGGTTTATCAAGGTATTTTTTGGAATCCTGCCTGAACAAAATGTCGATCAAAGGTTAGAGCCACTTTTAGATTCTGCTCCTCCATGACTATAAAAGATACACAGTCGGTTAGTGAAAAACGTTTGTCAGAGCGCTGTTTGAATAGTTTCCAAGCTGAACAAAATAACTCTTGGTCTACATATCGAAGCTGAACTGATGGGCTACTTAGTAACCGCTCTCC
>JBCCWF010000711.1:0-2351 GCA_039194035.1 Cyanobacteria bacterium P01_E01_bin.6
CTATCGACTTAACAGTGTTGAATCTGAATATGGGTAGGGGCGCAAATCATGCGCTCCTACCCTCATCGATACGTCGACTCCTGTTAGCGGGCACGGCTCAGAGCCGTGACACGGTCAGCATCCATGAAGACGTCTTCTCCGTGGAGTTGTGCGATGGGTGGTTTCATCTCCACCTTAATCACATTATCTACGTTAATGAAAACGCTCTGCTCCGGCAAATGGAGAATCCACCATTCCTTTTTCAACATGTGACGCACTTGTACCTGAAACCCTTGGCTAGTGGAATCATTGGTTGCCATGGAGCTATTCACAGTAAAGGTTTCATTCCGACCATCCATGTAATAGAAGGTCAGTTCGCTATAAACGGGGTCATTGTTAGGTAATTCACTCTGCATCGCCTCAATCTCCTATTCAATCGGTGAAGGGGGGAACAGTTTCATTTAACGCCCAAATCGAGAAATCAACCACACTCAGGATCCCTGAGAGAGCAAAGGTATACGATTGCCTTGCACACGCTTGCCTGAATTGAGTGAAGATTACAGTCCTTGAATCTGACTCATCTTGTCGAGGTCGAGTACGGTCTGAAGCGTTGCTTCGTCCATCAAGTCTTTTTCCAGCACAAGCTGGCGGAGGGATTTTCCAGTTTCGAGAGACTCTTTGGCGATCGCCGCTGCATTGAGATATCCAATATGGGTATTGAGGGCGGTGACAAGGGCAAGGCTGCCTTCGGCATAGGCAAGACAGCGGTCTTTGTTGACGGTGATGCCAGTGATGCATCGTTCGGTGAGGACACTGATGGTATGACCAAGAATCTCAATACTGTGAATCAGGTTGTAGGCGATGAGGGGCATCATTACGTTGAGTTCTAGTTGACCGGCTTGGGCCGCAAGGGCGATCGCACTGTCGTAGCCCATCACCTGAAAGCACACCATGGACGTCATTTCGGCCATCACAGGATTATATTTCCCAGGCATGATGGAGGAACCGGGTTGCACAGGAGGAAGCTGGATTTCCTTAAGCCCTGTTTTAGGCCCGGAGTCCATAAGGCGAAGGTCGTGAGAAATTTTGGCGCAGTCTTGGGCTAGGTTGCGCAAGGAACCAGAGACGTTTACAAACGCAGCCATACTTTGCATCGCAGCCATGGGATGGGGAGCCGGTTGCAACGGCTTTTGGATCAGCTCTCCCAAAATTTCAGCCACTCGCGTTCGATAGTGGGGATGGGTGTTGAGTCCCGTTCCGGCGGCGCTGCCTCCTAGTCCTAAGTGCATCAAGTCGTCTGAGGCCAGTTGAATGCGGCGATGATGATCGCGGAAAATCTGTGCCCACGCTTGAAAGCCTTCTCCGACCCGCACGGGAACAGCATCTTGTAGGTGGGTACGTCCAGATTTCACGACATCTTGAAATTCAACGGCTTTCTCCTGGAGAGCGGCGATCGCCCGGTCGATTGCGGGGAATAGCGTATGCTCCAATGCCAGTAATCCCCCAATGCGAATGGCGGTGGGAATGACATCGTTAGTCGATTGACCATAATTCACATGGTCGTTGGGGCTGACCCGCTGATAGTTGCCTTTCTCATCACCCAACACCTCTAATGCCCGATTGGCCAGTACTTCGTTGACATTCATATGATGAGAGGTGCCAGCTCCCGCCTGATACACATCGACGACGAACTGATCGCGAAACTGCCCGTTCAGGATTTCGTCAGCTGCTTGGACAATGGCGTCGCTAATGTCTTGAGGAATACAAAAGAGCTCACCATTGGCGATCGCCGTTGCCTTTTTTATCAGCACACAGGCATCCACATAGGTGGAGAGAGGACGAATGCCACTAATGGGAAAGTTTTCCACGGCTCGTAGCGTTTGAATGCCATAGTAAGCATGATTCGGGATCTGTCTTTCTCCCATAGAATCTTTTTCAATGCGGCTCGGGGTGGCGATCGCCATAATCATTCCTCATTTGAATCACGAATACTCACGAACCTTAAAATTCCACACAAATTAAGGCTCTTTGGAGATTATAAATCCTGGCTATTCCCGCTCCAGTGACAATAGTTGAAGAGTTCATGACCTCTTTGACATACATCACGAACAAACAGTGACCCTAACGATTCCTGACTCCTCATTTCCCTCGAATCATCCGTTTTTGAGGAATGAAAATTAAAAGACTTAGGACTTACGCAGAGCGATAGGTGTAGTAGAGCCACAAACCGGTAATCATTCGCTAGAGTCAATCAATGAACGACTCTGTAAGCCGCCTGGACTATTGTCAATATCTTCTGGTCAGTCAAATCAACTATACCCTGACCAACTATGCCGACCATTGCGAACGATTTTCCCATGACCAGATCAATC
>JBCCWF010000712.1:0-2325 GCA_039194035.1 Cyanobacteria bacterium P01_E01_bin.6
GCGGGCCGGGGGGATACGCCCGCCGTCCCTCTATTGGTACTTTATTTGCTAGCAAGTCCCTTAGCTGATAGATGACTGGCGCAATTTGAGACCTCAGGTTAAATGAAAGACTAACTAAAAAATCAATAGAGCTTAGTTTTAGGCTCTATTGATTTTTCTGCAATGGGTGTTAATAGCTCGAGCAGTCGTCATCTTGGATAAGTGCTAACGACTCGCCCGACACCCTTAAATTGCTTGAAATAAGCTCGACTCACATCATTTGCTGTATTCGATAATTCATCCATGCCAATACCATTGCGTCCAATTTCTTTTCCTGAACTGTGGATATAGCGGCGATCGCCCAGATACATCCCAACATGGGTAATGCGCTGATCGTTTCCAAAAAAGACGAGATCTCCTGGTGCCGCATCGTCTAGATCAATAATCTGGGTAAATGCTTTTTGCTGATAGGCATCACGCGGAATCCATACACCGACAGAAAGAAACGCAGCTTGCATTAGTCCCGAGCAATCATAGTTAGGGCCAACTGTGCCTCCCCACAGGTAATAGTTTGGTTGCTTCATTGCGCTGTGGGCATATCGAATTACGCTGGGAAGGCGATCGCAAATCTCTACGTCACTCATTGAAATGGGCTTGTAGGATGTTTCGGCTTTTGCCAGCAGGTCAATATCTTCAACGGCTACCCATCCAGGGTAATCATCCTCGCAGAGACACACCTGAATAGCCTCATCTAAACTTGAGTTTGATGGTGGTGATGATAAAATCCGTAACTGTCGCCCAGCGACAGCCTGGGTTGCCAAGCGATCCAGCATCGGTGACTCATAGAGATTAATATTGGCGCAGCAGCTAAATTCACAGTCAGGGTTGGTCGAGATCAGGTTGTTCAGTTCTAGTAGTGCAACCATGCTGAAATCATCTATTTTGCTTGTGACATAAAACTATAAAGCAATGAGGCAGTCATGACTATCGGCTCAGAGGCGATTAGGCTACCCGTGTCTTCTCTCCACAAGGTCTGTTCTAGCCTCCTAAAGACTGTGAATGTGTGATGGCTTATTCCACACTTGGTTTACTTGGTAACGCATTGGGTATTTACTAGTGCATGGCTCTTATCTCGTTGAGAGCTTGCAACTTGAAGATGTGAGAAAGTATGCTTTTTTTCAAATCAGATGATTCACTGCAACAGGCGGGCGATCGCCTGTTGTCTGCTGTGTGGTCAGAATTTCCTAGCCTCGCTCGGAATCAGCTTGCCATCACTTGGATTGTTTACGATGATCCGAGTCCTGTGAATACGGGTGGAGCTATCAGCGTTGATGATTTCTGGAACTACCCGATTCGTGGATTTTCCTATCGAGGCGTAGAACGCATTTATCCGGCCAGTGTAGTCAAGTTGTTTTACCTCGTTGCTGTTCACGAGTGGTTAGAACAGGGGATGATTCCTCTCGATACTGAACTTGATCGAGCTGTTCATGACATGATTGTCGATTCTAGTAACGATGCTACGAGTTTGGTGATGGATGTCCTGAGTGGAACAACCAGTGGCCCTGCACTTCCTGATGGGCCATTTGAAACGTGGAAATACCAGCGAAACATTGTGAATCGTTATTTTCAGTCCCTCAAATGGCCGGAACTCGAATCGATTAATGTCAACCAAAAGACATGGGGAGATGGCCCCTATGGCCGTGAGCGTCTATTTTTGGGGGAACAGTTGGATAATCGAAATGCCCTTACCACGGATGCTGTAGCGCGGCTGCTTCACAGCATTATTGGCGGGGTTGCCGTTACCGGAGAGCGATCGCAATCAATGATGTCGCTGTTGAGTCGAACACTTGATCGATCGACGTTAGCGACAGATCCAGAGAACCAGGTTATTGGTTTTTTGGGAGAAGGCATACCGCTGGATAGCAAGCTCTGGTCAAAAGCCGGATGGACAAGCAGAACTCGCCACGATGCTGCATATATTGAGATTCCGGGTCAGTGTCCATATCTCTTGGTGGTCTTCACAGAAGGACATGGTGACAACACCACACTCATTCCATTTATCGCAAAGGTTGTGGCTGAATACCTCCCAACAATGGCATGAACCGGACTGATGATGACGTCCGAATGATTCGATTCACAGACTCACTATCTAAGTCGCTTGGCGTTATTAAACTAAAAAACAAAAACATGAGGGGCGCTCCTCATGTTTTTAAAGTGAGTTTATTCACGACTTGGCAAAGTTCGGGGAATCGGGTAAACGGGATAGTCACAGACGATTGAAATGCGGGATGATTCTCACAGCAGAGTCATATAGCCGGACAACCATGCTTCCATTTGTTGGCATAC
>JBCCWF010000713.1:0-2317 GCA_039194035.1 Cyanobacteria bacterium P01_E01_bin.6
AACCTAACGATATGCAGGTAGATGGATTCGACCGAGGGATAATTCCCGCAGAAACTGCCGCTCGTAAAAAGCGAGAGGGTGAAATCTACAAGACACTTCCCAACGATTCTGGAGACAGTGATACTAGCTCAGGTTATACCTTCGACACTGAGGGATTGCTTAACAACTATGCTATCGAGCCAGATATGTATATTGAGGAGGAGTCCGATAGTTCAGCCCTCAAGTTGAAGGCAGCACTCCAGGAGAAAAAAGATCGCGATGCTGCTCAAGGTTTAGCACCGTCAAAATTTGGGTTCACTGAATATGCGGAAACTCTCAATAGTCGCCTTGCAATGATTGGATTTACGATTGCTGTGGTAGCCGAGTTACTGACAGGGCAAGGGATATTGTCCCTGCTCGGTGTAACAGGGGTTGTATGGTAAGTCGAATCCGGTAGAACTAGGATAGTCAAAATAGTAAAGCACATTCTTTCTCATACTGAACAAACTCAAGCTGTTATGAACAATGCTGTGAGTTTTTCAGCTTGTCGATATGAAGTGAGTCGACGCTCGGACAGACACACACGAATTCTCTCATTCGCCGACGGGGCCAGAAGTACTGACTCAATTCGTCGACGACTATGCAGAATCTCTTAGCTGACTCAAAGGCTCAAAACCCTAGTGTGGGATAGTATCTGTTATTGACGACCGCTCGATGGCTCAGGTCTAAAGGATTGCCTTGAAAGCCTTGGCACTCATATTTGACCTCCTGCCCCAATTCTTCTGCGATCACTCTAGTGTCCTGTCAACGTAGAAGTGAGGGACTAGCACTCTCCATCGGGCTTGTTGCAGTGCATTCGTAGCTCAATGACATCCCTCATAGCAAGCCTGACAAATCACTAGTCTACGAGCTCTGACAGTTTCGAATTAGCATGCTGATTCTTGAATTTCTCATCTTCTTCTGAAATGGAGTGTCTTGTTCAGATTATTTCTTTACGCACCCTTAGCGAATTGAGTAGAAACTGTACAGAATCTAGATCCAATATATGAATTACGAAAAGTTTGTCCACAAGGCGGGCTAATCATTGAAGAGCCATTCGTTTATTAAAAAGTATTCAGTGATGAGACATTATGCATACATCACCCGAGTCGCCTCCGCTCTACTTTCACAGGTTCAAGATTCTCGATGAAATATACACTGTTACGTTTGTCGGGCGATTGGATGAGTCAATGGCCCAACTAGTCATTGGTAACCAGTTCCTAGATGTGGACATGATCTTTACAATCAATGATTTCACGATGGTTTCTTGTTCAGAGGATTGGATACATGATGTCCCGAGGCGACACCGTGCTTGCATTTTGAAGAACCTTGAGTTTGTGTTTGACGTTTGGCTAACCTCTCCCTACAGGCTCGAAAGTAGCTTTAACACCACCAAATTGCTGCTACTTGAACCCACATTGATTCCCAACGCCTGAAAAGACGAGGATAATCCAGATTGAATTTAATTTCATCTCTGTCTTCCGGTGTCGATCGCTCTCTGGAGATAGAGGCAAGGGGTTGTGCGCTCTGTTTCCACTTGGCAAGCTCGTTGGCATCGTTTGTGATGTCGGCGGCCAACTTGCCATACTCCATTAGTCGATTTTCATCGTAAAGTTCTTTGCATGGCTGGTGTCCCCCTGTTTGGCTTGAGTAAGGTGACATCCTATTACTCCTCTGCCAAGCCCAAGAAGCTGATGGTTGAAAGTGGTTGCCACTGTCTGGCCACTTCGGATTGCAATTAGAGCAACAACAGACTGATTACTGGGGAGGCATGACAACTTTTTGGGCTAGTCCAACAGACTGCAAGCAACGAATCACCCACCAGGTAGAGTCAATCTGCCACCATTTCCAACCAGCAGGAGCTACACGGGGGAAAGCATGATGGTTGTTGTGCCAGCCTTCCCCATAGGTCAATAGCGCCGCCCACCAGAGATTGCCTGAATTGTCACTCACCTCGTGCTCGCGATTGCCCCAAACGTGTGTGGCCGAATTAATCAACCAAGTGGAATGCCAGAGCAGGACGGAGCGCAAGAAAATGCCGTAAATCACGAATGGCCATCCACCTAGACCGTAGAGTAGGGCTGCAAGTGGTAGTTGCAATAGAAGGAAGTTGTGATCTAACCAGCGGTAATAGCGATCACGGCTTAGGTCAGCCGCAAACCGGCTGGACATCTTCTGTGAATAAGTTGTGGACTTAGGATAGAGCATCCAGAGCATGTGGCTCCACCAAAACCCTCGCTTGGCTGAATAGGGATCTTTATCGACATCTTCCGTAAAGGCATGGTGTTGGCGGTGACGG
>JBCCWF010000714.1:0-2312 GCA_039194035.1 Cyanobacteria bacterium P01_E01_bin.6
AGTCAAAAAGGTTGGGAAAGCCTTGAAACATTTACGGGTAATATTTTCTATGGCGTCTTGACATTTTTTCTATTAGAATTGCAGCGCGACAGTTAGGTGATTTAAGGAAAAGCGGATCATTTTTAATTGTTTTTTCCGTGTTCATGCCTGTTTTTAATGCATTATTAGGAATTGCGATCGCCTCATTCATTGGCATGTCGGCAGGCAATGCATGTTTATTTTCTGTACTCGCTGCTAGTGCTTCCTGTATTGCCGTTCCGGCTACCATGCGGCTCACTGTCCCTGAGGCAAATCCAAGCCTCTATATCTCCATGGCATTAGCTTTAACATTCCTATTTAACATCATCATTAGAATCCCTATTTATCTCGCCCTCATTAATCGTATTTGGACCTAGGGCAATGGCGTATTTCGCTCAACGTTTCGCTCAACAACTCGTTCACGGACTTCATTTTCGTAATATTCGAGGAGATTGCTTCGGCGGCATCACGGCGGCGATTGTCGCTCTTCCTCTCGCCTTAGCATTCGGCGTGTCATCTGGAGCTGGGGCGATCGCCGGACTCTATGGGGCGATCGCCGTTGGTTTCTTTGCCGCCCTGTTTGGTGGAACCCCCTCTCAGATTTCTGGCCCCACTGGTCCCATGACCGTTGTCATGGGCACTGTTTTCGTCGCAATCACCGCCAGCAATCCAGAAAATGGCCTTGCTATGGCATTCACCATCGTGATGCTCGGTGGGTTGTTCCAGGTTTTGTTTGGCATTTTGCGGTTGGGTAAATACATCACCCTCATGCCGTATACCGTCATTTCTGGCTTTATGTCAGGTGTGGGGATCATTATTATTTTGGTTGAATTGGGGCCTTTTTTGGGGCACCCAAGTTCATCTAGTGTAATCGAGTCGCTGCGCCTTCTTCCCGACTATGTCCAACATCTAAATCCGCAAGCCGTGGGACTAGGGATTCTAACCCTTGCCATTGTTTTTGGAATGCCGCGCCGCCTCAATCAAATTATTCCGTCACCGCTACTCGCTCTTATCGTTGGCACCCTTGTTTCTGTTATTGGACTGACAGAGGTTGTTGTGCCCAGAATTGGCGATATCCCAACCGGGCTACCCTCCTTGCACATCCCTGTATTTGAGGTTTCACAACTCAAAACCATCTTGGGCTATAGCCTCATGCTGAGTATCTTGGGATCAATTGATTCACTCCTCACCTCCCTTGTTGCTGACAACATCACCCAAACACAACATGACTCTGATCGAGAACTCATCGGTCAGGGCATCGGCAATATGGTTTCGGGTTTGTGTGGTGGTCTTCCCGGTGCCGGTGCAACCATGCGAACAGTGATCAACGTCAAAGCAGGAGGCCGCACTCCATTATCTGGGATCATTCATGCACTTGTTCTCCTGCTCATTGTGTTTGGTGCAGGTAAACTCACCGAAGCAATTCCCCACGCTGTCTTGGCCGGTATCCTCATCAAAGTCGGTATTGATATTATTGACTGGAGCTTTTTGGGGCGTGCCCATCGCGTTTCGATTAAAGCAGCGGGCATCATGTATGGCGTTGTGTTCCTCACGGTGTTTGTGGATTTGATTACAGCCGTCGCAGCGGGTGTTTTCGTTGCCAACATACTCACCATCCAACGCCTCACTGACTTCCAAATCGATAGCATCAAAGCCATTTCAGATGGAAGCAACGATCGCCTGTTGAATGACGAAGAACGCTATCTGCTGAACCATTCAAAGGGGAAAATTCTGTTGTTTCATCTCAGTGGCCCCATGAGTTTTGGCTCGGCAAAAGCCATTTCCCAACAGCTCTCTCTCGTCAGAGTTTATGAGGTACTCATTTTGGACTTGGGAGAAGTTCCTCAATTAGGTGTCACCGCTTCTCTTGCCATTGAAAATATGGTGAAAGAAGCCCAGAACAACTATCACGATGTGTATATTGTCGGAGCCAAAGGGGAAGTAAAAGATCGACTCCATCGACTCCAAGTGTTCGATCGCATTCCTCCTCATCATCTAGTGATGAATCGTCTGGATGCACTCCAGCAGGCCTACAAGCTCATCTCAGATCCAAAGCCTCCACAACGCACAATGATTCCCCTGCAATAAATCCTCTGAAATAAAGGTGAAATTTGGAGGATGACATAAGGTCGAAGGGCGGCTAACACACCTTCGTCATAGAGTGAATAGAGCCCGAGATATTGTGTTGGGAGCCAACCGTTGGACACAAGATATGACAGCCATTTCTATGGTCAACACGGTTATGTGTCCCTTCATGACTTGGCAAGCTTCTCAACATTGCAACGAAGAAATGG
>JBCCWF010000715.1:0-2311 GCA_039194035.1 Cyanobacteria bacterium P01_E01_bin.6
AAGAGATGGGCAGGGCGCAGGACGCTATCACAGCATATACCCATTGCCCATCCGCACAATGCCGTGTTGGGTAGAAAACGAACACCCAGCAGTCGAAGGCCGCTACCTCAACCATAGTAAATTTGGATATACCCAAAGCGGTTCATGCTGGCGCATCGAACCCGACTATTATGTCGCAAGGATTGAACGAGACGAAAGCCACATGTATCACTGGAAGGTGTTCAGGCGCGCCACTGCTGATAGGTTTGAATGGGCGATCGCGCCAAGCTCATCTGTAATCGCCTGGACTCCATTACCGCAAGTGGCACGGCCATCAAATTAATTAAAACCTAAACTTCATTAGCGGCCTGGGCATTCCAAAATGATAGCCCTGGAGATACTTGATGCCCTCTCGACGGGCGATCGCAATAATCTCTTGCGCAGACAACCCCGGCAGATCTTCCACCCCTTCTAACACCGCCTCAGAACCGGAAGCGAGAATCATCGACACTAGTCCAGGAATGAGTTTTGCGTAACTCAGGAATGACCGATCAATTTTGATCCAACTCCATCGGTCATTCAACATCTCTGCAAGGCTGCTACATCCCGTGCCAATGTCATCAAGGCTGAGTTTCCCGCCAATGGTGCGGAATTCGGCTAAGGCCGCGATCGCCCTCTCACTGAGTAGACAATCTTCAGTCACTTCGGCCCCAACGCCACAAGGAAGCCCCAGCAGAACATCACGCATCACACCAGCATCAAGATGCGGCGAGACATTAATAGAGATGGTGATGCCATCAGGCAGCGATCGCACGTCCTGAGCAGCTTGGTGAGACACCCATTGAGTGAGCCGTCCCATCAATCCATTTTTGGTAATATGCGGCAGGAACAAGCCTGGCATAATCAACCCTTTTTCCGGGTGATTCCAGCGAACCAACGCCTCTAGACTGGAAACTTTTAGAGTATCGGCACTAATAATTTCCTGGTAGTACAGTTCAAACTCTTCGCGCTCAAATGCCCGTTGCAAAGCATCGCTATACTCAACCGCCAACAAAGCCTCAGACTGCATTTCAGGACTGCTAAAGCAAAACGGCTTCTCAATTCCTTTACACCGATACATGGCATCATCTGCAAATTGCATCAGCGAGTCAAAGGTGCTGTCCACATCGGCGATCGCGATGCCGATTGACCCAGACAAGGTTCTGTTGTTTGCAGCGAGAAGCGGTTGAGCGATCGCCCTAGATATTCGATCTGCAACCATGGGAACCATTTCGTGGTCCATGCGAAGCAGCACCACAAATTCATCTCCGCCCAGGCGAAAAAGCAGATCCTCATAACGCAGACATGAGCTGATCTTGCCAGCTACCTCAATAAGCACAGAATCGCCAATTTTGTGCCCCAGTTCGTCGTTGATTTGCTTGAATCGGTCCAGGTCAATGAACAGAATAGCGAATTGGCGATCGCGCCTCGTCAATTCTTGCCGAACAACCTGATCTAGATAAGCCCTGTTATAGAGCTTAGTTAGAGGGTCGGTGATACTTGCAACCCGGTGTTGCTCTGCAAGTTCCCTCAACGCCCGCTCTGCTTTTTCCTGATCAGTAATATCAAGGGTGATTTTCAGAACCGAATTCTTTCCGTACGGGTAAGCCCAAGTCTTTAAAAAAACTTCTTCACCGTTGGCACCGACGAAACTTTCAAAGATTGGCCCCTCTTGTTCCTGGTTTGCTATTACCCGACGATCGTCCTCAGAATATTTCGCGCACTCGTCCTTTGTCCAAAACGCAGACGAGCATTGGCCGATCAGCTCCTCTGGCGATCGCCCCATAAAGTCTGCAACAGGACTATTGCAGTAAAGTATTCGTCCTGAGCCGTCACAATCGTCATACCCCTTGAGGATGACGAGGTAGGACGGGTGAACGTCCAGAATCTGAAGGTATGGAACCAAGGCAACCAAATGAGTGATCAAGTCTGAGGGTTCCTGAGATGCGGCTACTACGCGAATCAGGAACTACGCATTAGGGTTGCCTCAATGGGTAATCAAGAAGGGTTGAAGCTAATGTTATTAAGTGAAGAATTAGTGAAAAGCTTTTCCTTGAAATCAATTTTCTATATCTGGCAAGCGTTTCAGACAACAGATATCCAACCTTACAAGCAGGATGTCGACGGTTCGAGCCCGCCACCGCCCATTCGCACTGTCGGTTCGAGGGTTTTATGCGGCCAATGTGAAGTCGTTCCACCTAAGAACTGCCGACTTTAATACTCTCGAAAAAGAAAATCAATATTCCACGCAAGAATGAATGTTCCGAGCTTTATAACTTTTCGTGAAATTAGT
>JBCCWF010000716.1:0-2307 GCA_039194035.1 Cyanobacteria bacterium P01_E01_bin.6
CGGCTTGAATCGTAGGGGGTATGCCAACAAATGGAAGCATGGTTGTCCGGCTATATGACTCTGCTGTGAGAATCATCCCGCATTTCAATCGTCTGTGACTATCCCGTTTACCCGATTCCCCGAACTTTGCCAAGTCGTGATCTGTCTGCCAATCGACAAAAAGCGCATCAATCAAGCGATCTGTTAACCGCATCTCAAATATCTGTTCTAAATTCTGTAAGCCTGTGCTAATAGCGCCTTCTTGCCCAAGCGCCCCTAGCTTATCGGCTCCCGTCGCGCCTGTGTATGCTGTTAACACAGGTGCCTCATTGTTGCGTCTCCAACCGGGTCGCCACCATAATTGCGTGTCTAGGGTGGTGAGGCAAGACTCCAATTTTTTAGACCAGAAGGGCTGATCAAATTTCAGAATTAACTTTGTGATGTGTCCTGCGCCGAGACCATAAATGGCATTGAGTTTAGCATCTGGAAGCTTGGGAGCAAACTCCACCGCATTCTCTTGCAGCAAGGCAAGGGGGAGTGTGATCACAACTTGTTGTGCGGTGTAGGTCTTGTTGGTTTCTGTTTGAATCTGTATTCCCGATGAATTCCAGCAAATTCGTGCGACGGTCGTTGCATACTGAATAGTTAGTCCTGCTGCAAATTGCTCCAATAGGTGAGAGTAGCCCTTTTGAAGCCGAGAATAGCGATCGCCATCGTCTGCATAGGTCAACTCCGCTAACCCATACACTCCTAGCTGATCGAGATTTGCCCCATAGCTACCGCTAAGAAAATGGTCTACGATGCGACGAACATCTGGCGACAACTCGACTTGATGGATCGAGAGAAACTGCGCCAGGCTGACGTCAGGTTTTCCATTATCAATCCATTCGGTTATCAACCCATCAATTGGAGAGTCATCCATCAAATCGAGGACTTCCATTCCAGGGATTGTCGACCAACGTCTGAATGGGAGCAGCGTTTGATTGACATACATGAACTGGTGTCGATATTTGTCAAATACAGGGAGTGTCGCTAGTCGATAGCGACGAACCCAGTTCCAGGTCAGGGTGTTTTCACCCTGAATGTATTCCGCGCCACATTCAACGGGATGCGGCGCAAAGTTGTAATTCGTGTTGACTCTACCGCCGAGGCGATCGCGAGCCTCCAGTAGGAGCACAGAGCGGTTGGCATCCTGGAGGGTTCGGGCCGCTGCTAACCCTGCGGCCCCTGCACCAATCACGATTGTGTCGTAGTGGGTTTGATCTGGCAAAGCGTTAGCAGCTATAGGTTTGCGTGTCCTGACCAGAAAAGGAAGTACAGAAAGCAAGGACACCCATAAACGTCGATTGATGGTTCGCATAGGAAACAGCACCTTCAAAGAGACGGTACAATCTGAACAGTGTTCACGTTTTTTAAAATACGAACATTGTTCATGTTTTGTCAACCTACAAAAAATCAGAGCTGCTGATCCAAACTATGATTTCATCGTGAATAGACAGGTGCCTCATTACCCGATCGATTCATCCTCTAAATCAGTAACGGCAGAAATCGATGTCCCAACCGGATTCCTCTAGTTCACCAAAATTCAATAAGATGCGGCGGCAGCCTCAACAAGCTCGCAGCCAGGAGCGAGTCAAGCAAGTTCTTGACGTTGCAGAGCAACTCTTTCTGGAAATTGGGTATGAATCAACAACGACCCGAGCGATCGCGTCACATGCGGGAGTTTCGGTTGGGTCACTTTACCAGTTCTTCCCCGACAAAGAAGCGATTCTCAAGGCACTGGCAATTCGCTATATGCAGAAGCAATATCAGAGGTTTCTCGATCTGCACACTCCGGAAGCAGTCATTCTTCCGTTAGGCAATTATGTTGATCAGATGATTGATGTGTTTGACCAGTTCTATACAGACTACCCTGGTTCACGTGCCATTTTTGACAAGCTACTCGATACCATCACATGGTCTGCAATTGAAAAAATCGATGACTTTGAATATCAAGTAATTGATGAATTAGCTCGATTCTTCCATGCCCGTAAGCCAAGTTTATCAATCACAAAATGTGAACGTATGGCCATGGTCGTTACCAAGACAATTACTGAACTTTTATGGCTTTCCCTTAGTGGGGATCTGGGATTTCGACAAGAACTTGTGACAGAAACTAAGCTTCTTACGCTGAATTATCTTCAACACTACTTAAATGAGGAAAACCATGAAAGTTCAGTAATTGTCTTGGTAACGACCATGGCCATACGTTCACATTTTGTGATTGATAAACTTGGCTTACGGGCATGGAAGAATCGAGCTAATTCATCAATTACTTGATATTCAAAG
>JBCCWF010000717.1:0-2241 GCA_039194035.1 Cyanobacteria bacterium P01_E01_bin.6
AGATGGGGCAAACCATTTACCAACTCAAGCATGGGCTGCTCGACCACTATCTCTGTCAGCAACTCAAACAGCCTTCTCTGTCCATGGCTGCTGCGTAAGTCCTAATATCTTTACTGCGCTCTCGATCCATTAATGTTGCTGTGGTTGCTAGAATTCCTCAATCTGAATTAGGCTCGATGATCAGTTAACTGTTATTTGGGTCAATGCTTTGATCTTTTCTGATGTGCAAGCTATTGCAGCGATCGCCCTTACACCCAATGGGTTTCGAACTCTTCAACGGCTGCCAGCCTATCCATCTATAACACTCTGGGTGCCATCTAAGTTGGCACCTTTAATAGCACCCCAGAAAGATAAGGTGAATGTCTATCACACGTCTCTAAAGGATCAAATTACCCGTTCATGGGCAGCTCATGATGCCATCATTTTTGTTTTATCAACAGGAGCGGTGGTTCGATTAATTGCCCCTCTCCTTCGCAACAAAGAAACAGATCCAGCCATTCTAGTTATGGATGATCATGGGAAGCATGTCATTAGCCTATGTGGTGGACATCAGAGAGGAGCCGATAAACTTGCCCAATCCATTGCTTTGCACCTGAATGGGAACGCTGTTCTCACAGGAGGTTCTAATGGTCTGGGGTTGCCTGGAGTAGATGTATTAGGAACTCCATTCGGATGGACTCGGGGTCGTGGTGATTGGACAGGAGTGAGTGGAGCGATCGCCCGCCAAGAAGTAGTCCAGGTTATTCAAGAAGCGGGGAATCAATTGTGGCAAACTCACTTGCCCAAGCCACATCCATTCCAATTGGGCTGGCCAAATACTGCTCTTCAGAAGACTCATGAACAGCCATTGGATCAAACTCCTACGGCACGACTATGGATTAGTCCTATTCAGCGACGGTTTGCAGAAACAGAGGGTATACCAAAGGCACAGTGGCACCCTCGTGTGCTGTGGATTGGAGTTGGATGCGAACGAGGCACTCCTCGTGAGGTCATTGAATATGGAATTCAGCAAGCCTGTCAGTCTACTCATTTTGCAGAAGGGGCGATCGCCGGACTTGCGACGATTGATCTCAAAGCTGATGAAACAGGGCTTGTTGAACTTTGTCGCGATCGCGAATGGCCGCTACGGTGTTTTCCTGCGGATCTTTTGCGTAAAGTTGAGGTACCGACCCCTTCTTCTATTGTCAATGAGGAGGTTGGGACTCCCAGCGTAGCAGAAGCTGCAGCCTTAATTGCTGCGATAAATCCAGTATCAGCATTTGAAGAGATGTGTTACTGCTCATTTGATGATGATAGTCAACAGGCAACGCAACTCCAAATGACTAAGCGAATTTTTCGATTAGAGGGGTACCCAGGTGCCGTAACAATTGCGATTACACAAGCAACTCAAGAATACATTGGGCGACCTGGACGTCTGTGGCTTGTCGGAACAGGGCCTGGCGCAATTCATCAAATGACCTCTGCCGCGCAAGAAGCGATCGTCCAGGCAGATGTAATCATTGGATATAGCCTCTACATTGATTTGGTCACACCCCTATTGAGACCGGGGCAGATTGTTGAGAGGTTTCCTATTACACAGGAGCGTCAACGAGCGGATAGAGCCATTCATCTTTCTGACTGGGGTTTAACTGTTGCCGTTATCTCATCAGGTGATGCTGGCATATATGGGATGGCAGGTCTAGTCATGGAGTCACTAAGTCAGCTCCATTGGAATGGTCAGATGCCTGAAATTGAAATTTTTCCAGGAGTTTCTGCTCTCCAAGCCGCTGCATCCCGAACAGGAACTCCATTTATGCATGACTTTTGCGCAATTAGTCTTAGCGATTTGATGACTCCATGGGAAGTCATTGAAAAACGATTAAAGGCTGCTGCCCAGGCGGATTTTGTTGTTGCTCTCTACAATCCAAAATCAAAAAAACGAACCGAAAATATTGCGATCGCCCGATCTATTTTTCTAACTCACAAGTCACCTCAGACCCCAGTTGCAATCGTCCGTTCTGCACATCGTCCAGACGAACAGATTACGATTTCCACTCTAGAACACTTCCTAGAGATATCCATCGACATGCTAACCATCATTCTCATTGGAAACTCTAGTACCCAGCAATATCACAACTGGCTGATAACTCCTAGAGGATACTTAACCCCCTCTAGCTCATCATCATCAGCCGAAGATTCAGTGACCAATAACCACGACTTGGCAAAGTTCACGAAGGAATGAGGGTTGTGGGCGCGCAACGC
>JBCCWF010000718.1:0-2193 GCA_039194035.1 Cyanobacteria bacterium P01_E01_bin.6
CACGAATCGCATCTGGTTCATACCATCACAAGCGCAACGCCCCAGGAAGGCAAAACCATCACGAGCCTGAACCTCGGGCTGAGCTTCGCCGAGATCAGGGCACGCAAGACCGTGGTGATCGAGGCGGACCTACGCTTGCCGACGTTTGAGAAGCTGATGCCACTGGGCGGTCAGCCGGGGCTGATCAACTACCTGCGTGGCGAGGCGGCGCCGGACGAGATCATCCGGACCATCGGCGAAGACGGGCTGAACATCATCCCCGCGGTGGGGCGTGCCTCGAACGAAGCGGTGCAGCTGCTCAGCGGGCCCCGGATGACTCAACTGCTCGAGACGCTGCGGGCGCGATTCGACCACGTGATCATTGACACGCCGCCGGTATTGGAGCTGGCGGACGCGGGGATTCTCGGAGCGGTGAGCAACGACGTGCTGCTGATTGCTCGGATGAACCGAACGCCGCAGACGCTGATTGAGCAGGGCCAAGTTGTGAGTGTACGCGTTATAGGGTGACTAAGCTCATCAGACGTAAATCACATACGTTAGAACTTGACTGCACAAAATCCTACGCGAACTTTTGAGATATTGCCCATAGGATTTTAGGAATGAAAATAAACCGAAATGATTACAATCTATAGCGATGCTCATCATTTGCATCACGCCACTGCAGAACTCATTGATGGCAAAATGCTTCCCCCGTTTGAAATGCCTAAACGGGCCGAGATGGTGCTATCTCGAATCAAACAGAACAACCTTGGCTCGATTGTAGAACCCAATGATTTTGGCCTCGAACCGATTTTACGAGTCCATGATGCAGATTACGTTCGTTTCTTGCAAAATGCTTGGGATGCCTGGGTTGCAGAACATGGCAATTTCGACGCGCTGCCTCTTAATTGGCCTGTGCGATCGCTCCGAAGCGATCGCATCCCCGAAGTCATCGATGGCAAACTAAGCTACTACTCGTTTGATGCTGGAACCCCCATCACCGAAGGCACGTGGCATGCTATTACCACAGCCGTTAATGTGGCACTAACCGGACAACAGCAAATCATCCAGGGCACACGAGCGGCCTTTGCTCTCTGTCGTCCACCAGGACATCACGCCGCAAAGGATCTCTTAGGAGGGTACTGTTATTTCAACAATGCGGCGATCGCTGCCCAAGCGTTTCGAGACAATGGAGCCGAGCGTGTTGCGATCCTCGATGTCGACTATCACCATGGCAATGGAACCCAAGCCATTTTCTATGACCGTGCAGACGTCATGTTTCTGTCGATTCATGGTCATCCGGCCCAAGAATATCCCTATTTTTCAGGATATGACGATGAAATAGGTTCTGATAGCGGCATCGGATTCAATCAGAATTATCCATTGCGATGGGAAAGTGACTGGGATGCCTATGAAGATGCCTTGGCACAGGCCATACACCGAATTCAATTGTTCAAGCCTGATGTGGTGGTGGTGTCATTGGGCGTAGACACTTATGAGCATGACCCCATTTCTCGATTTCGTTTGACCCTAGAAGATTTCCCAAAAATTGGTCGGGCGATCGCCCGACTTCATCGACCCACGCTTTTCATTATGGAAGGTGGCTACGCTGTCGATGATATTGGAATCAACGTCGTAAGTGTCCTCAGAGGATTTGAAGAAGAAATGGGATAACGGATTAAAGCCAGTGAACAGTCATAGAGAATTAACTGTCAGACGCTTCAGAGTCCTAGTTCAGCTGTTGAAAATTCAGACACCTCTAAAACCTGAGAATGTTTGTTATAAATCCCCACCATTAGCACCTGTGTTTCATCAACAGTGATTGTCCGGTCGCAACGGCAATCCCATAGGACTCTGTCCCGTAGGGATCGACTTCAAGATGGTAATTCTGAATTCTATCCGCAACAGCAAACTCCATTTCAGTCCTTACATCTTCTCGGAAATCACCCCATGCTCTTGGACTAGAAGCATAACTCACCGCCCACAAGCCAAGTGACACCATAACCGCAAGAACAAAAATAATCACGATACGGAATCGACGCAGCAGGTTAAACCAAAACAAATCAATACGTAAGAAGTTCATAGGAGGTGCCGATAGAAACGATGACCCCCTACCGCCATGCTTCCCCGTTTTGCATTCATTTACTGCACTAAGTCGCTTGGCGTTATTGAACTAAGGGACTTGCTAGCAAATAAAGTACCAATAGAGGGGCG
>JBCCWF010000719.1:0-2181 GCA_039194035.1 Cyanobacteria bacterium P01_E01_bin.6
TGGCTCTACACAAATCACTCCTCTTAATGCTCTGCAACAAAAAGTTTTGGCATTGATGAATGTGCCGCAAAGCATCTATGGATTTAACTGACTCGACAAGACTTTACATTACTTGGCCAATTTCCTCGAACCGACAGTAGATTCGGAACTGATGGAATGTTCACATGGATTGTGCACACACGGTAGATCTTGGGTATATTTTCTTCGATAGGGACTGTCCTGCCCTTGTGCAGACAATTTCCTGCTAAGCATCTGGACGTCATTAAATCCAAACCCTCAAATCCTGTGCCACCTGCTCCGTGGGCAGCATAGGATTTGAAAGGATACGTTTAATGATGGCTAGCTGCGAACTGATATACGGGTGATGCTCGTACACCCGTATTTCAATGGGACAATCCTAAGATTGTGAATGAATACCGACAATAGTGGCTTTACATGAATCAGAGTTATGGGTCTTGGTCTACCTCTTCTAAAGTATTTGGCATTGGATTGGGGCGGACAGGAACGAAGAGTTTAACGTGTGCCTTGAACTATATGGGAATCCATGTTGTGCATTATCCAGAAGATGCGGATACCTATCGAGCACTATCCCAGGGAAACTATGAGTTCTCGTTACTTAATACCCTAGATGGGATAACCGACGTCACGGTGTCTCTGTTTTATCCTCATCTTGATAAAATCTACCCCGGAAGCAAATTTATTCTAACCATACGAGATAAAGAAGACTGGTTAGATTCATTAGAAAAACATTGGAATAACCACCCATGTTTTGATGAATCAATACCCAATACACCTGAAAATAAAACACGTTTATTGGTTCGCCAACTACTCTATGCAGCAGTTTTTGGGTGCTACACGTTTAGTCGCGATCGCGCGGATTATGTCTATGATCTTCACTACAGAAATGTTAAAGATTACTTCGAAGGTCGTCCAAACGATTTGCTTATTATGGATATCTGTGGAGGCCAAGGATGGGAAAAATTATGCTCATTCTTAGGCTATCCACTGCAATCCATGACCTTTCCCAATGTTAGAGAAAAAGAAGAACTAAACTCTCTGATGTGTGTTACGCCTTAATAATCGCTTGAGCCCACGTTTTGCCAAATATTTTCTTTAGCCTTGCTCGGTGATTAAAGGCCTGACAGTTGATTGCAGTCAGCCAATTTGGGCGTAAATAATATTTCCAGCGAGTTTTTGCAACAAGGGATTCCATTTTGGGATAGTCACGCACGAGCGATCGCACTAAATCAATCAGGAAGGGTTGGTGATAGATAGGAGGATTCGGCCAGGTATGGTGTAAAAAATAGGGCAGATCACTTGTGTTTAAGGGAGAAGCTTTCACCCAAAAATTATAGGATTTATCCAAAACATCAGATTTCAAACCCATTTTAGAAAGCGCTAACGATAAACTCACTTGTTCTCGAAAATAGAGATTGTCACTCATGACGCCAGATGCCGTAATTGTGGTAAAACAATCTATCCATACGGCAGCTAGCTCTGTTGCCAAGGATTGCGTAATGGCAACAAATCCAGAATTAAAATATGGCGGCTGCAAGTCCGTCGAGAAGAGGGGATGCATTCTCTCTTCAGGGAGCTGAAGCCCTACTGCTTGATAGATGGATTCCCAATTTCGTCCAGTGGCCAAGAAAGTAGGAGCGGCATTAAATGACGTGGCGAACCGATCATTCCCACCAAATGGTCTTAGGCATAATAAATCAGAATCCAAAAACACCAATTTGTCCATTGTTGTGGGCACATTGAAACAATAGATTTTATTGGTTAATGCATCTCCTAACTGATCCCCTGCGAGAGGGTTCTCAAAGTACTCAATCCGTACATCCATTTGGGCGAGTAAATCATATGTATTCTGACTGAGCTGTCCCCACTTTTCAACAGGTTTAGGGACAGCTGCAATCAATTCATATGAACATGTTAAAAAGCGCTTCAGCGATGCTGAAAGAAGTAAGGAAAGTCCTTCTAGCTCACCTTGCTGACAAACAAATACAAATGCATAACTGTTAGGTATTGAGCCTGATTTGTCGCAAGGTATTGAGCTTTCGTGAGATTCAGATCGGTTATTTAGTTGAGATTGTAGTGCAATAGTCATTTCGGATTAGGATAAGAATCAGTTCGCTTATTCTTATGAGGAAAGGGAAGTGATGGAATCGGACGGTCTAAAAA
>JBCCWF010000720.1:0-2082 GCA_039194035.1 Cyanobacteria bacterium P01_E01_bin.6
CCGGATTTCACACACGACTTGGCAACATTGACAGCGACATTAGTGGTTTGGGCGCGCGTTGCGTGCCAAAACCTCTCATTTTTTCGTTACGATTTTGAGAAGTTTGCCAAGACATGTGTGATGACCGTTTAATAAAGCATCGGATGACTGAGCTGTTTACAGTGGCGCAGCATCAGGTTCTATCACGCAAATGGCATACCCATTAGCTGTCTTGATGGCAATGGTTTCATCGCCTCGACAAGCTGTTTTTGTCAAAATTGTGATGACGCGTTCTGGATCTGGCTCCATGCGGAAAAAGCTATAGTGTTGTCCCTCATGGGCGATCGCCTTGACGGGTTGATCCAGATCAGGCACCTGAATCTGGAGCTGCTTACAGTGATCAGTAGACTTTAATATTTTTGACGGAGCCGGACACCGAACACGGTTATTCCCATCAGCATTCGCGCATCCTTCGGAGAAATCTGAAACCCTGATCGCTTTAGCAGATCGCGGAGTCGCCTCAGGCTCATTGACCCAGATGCCATAACCGTTTGGCTTTTGCGTGACAGCAACGCGATCGCCAGAATAGCTCAGGCGGATGATCATCGAGAGCACACAATCACTGTCCTGAACCAAGCGGAAAAAACTATAGTATTGTCCCTCAACAGCAATCGCAGCAAGAGAACACTTAAGATCGGGAACGTTAATCTGGCAAGCAGTGTACTGACTAGAAGAAGTCAAAAATAAGCAGCTTAGGGGAGTTGAAAGCGGTTGCAGCGTCACGAGCGATCGCAGAGAAAATTCTCTGAAGCATCACATTTAGTCAATATCATCCAACCTAACGTCAGATTCACGCAAAAAACATGATTCAAGCGTAAATTTTTAGAAGATTCTGTAAAGGGCATCTATGATTGAGATAGTTCACGCAAAGACTCTCAGGAAATAGGTATGACGCTTAATTTTGCGATTATCGGATCATGGACAATACTTGGAATAACATCCCTGTCTGGTCTACCGGCATCGTCACAACCATTGCAAAGTTTTGACGTCACCGCAGCACCTGATCCCATGGAAAATGTATTGATAGCACCTGACGCTGTCAGACTCGCTCAAGCTGAGTTCGACATTGTGGATGTCGCGACAATTGAGGGGGATTTCGACACATTTCTGAGTTTGTTTGAAGAACTTGGTATGCAAGAAGACCTGAGAGGATATGGCCGATTTACGGTTTTTGCACCTGTCGATGCAGCCTTTGAAGCTTTGGAGCCAGAGGTTCTAGAGGCTCTTTTAGGCGATCGCGAACTTTTATCAAAAGTGTTGTCTTATCATGTCATTGCTTCCGGGACTCCGATATATTCAACTGACATCACAAGAACGCTAACTCACCGGACTCTAGAACGAAGTTCCATCGAAATCCGCCCCCGAGGCAGCAGTATTTATGTCGAAGGAGTTCGTGTTATTGACGAAGACATCGAAGCCTCTAATGGAGTCATTCATGTCATCGATGAGGTTCTAATTCCTCCAGATATCTTGGAGCAACTTCCTTAACTCCGATAGTTGCTCCAACTACAGTCATCAATAAAGATTCATCCCTAGCTTCCACACAAAGAAAATCAGCTGATCACTCAGTGAGAGGAGAATACAGCATGATTGACTGGCGCAGAGTGCCCCTCAATCATGCCTCCACCGAGATAAGGTCAGATAATCTTCTTGTGAGCTTGATTGTGATCTAGAAGCGGCTTTAGCTTGGTAGAACTCTTTGGGGGATTAGAAGCGATCGACGAAATCATCAGCCCATTTTTCACGCCCATTTTTTCAAATTGGCAATTTTACCTGAGCAATATCTTTAGAAATAGCATTAGACATATTTTTCATAGAGAGTAAGAAATTTTTTCTCCGTTCAATAGGATAATAAGTAGATGGCCATAATTAAACGTATTCTTCCAAACCCTGTACCGCCCGCTGCGCAGGCGGTACAGGGTTTGGTTTTTTGGTTTTAATGACGTCCAAGCACTTAAAACAAGCTAGAACTTATTTAGTTGAATGATCTTAACATGGGTATAAATAGACTTTAGCTCTTATGTTGTTTGAAGGTAACTACTC
>JBCCWF010000721.1:0-1940 GCA_039194035.1 Cyanobacteria bacterium P01_E01_bin.6
CGGATGTCAGCTTCACTTAGCTTTGGAGGTGAATCTTTCTTGCTCAAAGGGATTCAACAATATATTGAGCTACTCCAGACTGACACCATGTGGATGACTGCCGATAAAAATAGGGATTTTCTTAAGCCTGAGCAGTAACAAACAAAATTTATATGCTTACCATTGCTACAACGCCATCTTAAATTTTGGAGTTCGTGCATTTAGTTCTTGATTCGCTTGCTTGACCTAGGCGTCTTCTGCAATGTGCTGAACAAGCATAGGAAGAGACTCCTCAACCTGATTAAAAAGAACCATTGTGGTAGTTGAATTTTCTTGAAATCCAATACGCTTGTAGAATTCTTGTTGATGAGTGGTCATTAAATAGACTCGTTCTGCCTGATTGACGTGGGGATGCATTAATACTGTCTGTACTAGCTTTCGTCCGAGGCCTGCCCCTTGATAATCCGGATGAACAACGACATCCCAAATCGTGGCACGAAAAATACCATCAGAAGTGGCACGAGAAAACCCGATGAGGCGATCGCCATCCCATAGAGTCACCACTGGGCGGCTATTGGCAACAGCCATTTTGAGATCGTCGATGGAGCGCTCTCGCGCCCAAAATGCAGCCACACGAAATAGATTCAGCAATTGGTCATAATCGAGCGATCGCCCATCACGATGTAATGCAGTGCCAGCTGTATGAGCCAGATTTTTTATCTCTTGGGAATCGTGGATATGAAATTGAACATGACTGTAATCCATCGTCAGGTATCTCCATCCCATTTTCTTTTGCATTGTAAGCAACAGGAAAAGAGTGCGTCATCTTAATTTGTTGATAGAAAATATCAAAATTCCTGATATCTATAGCGCTGTGCGTTTTGGTTAAGCACGTTGATGTGTGGCGCTGTGCGCCACACATCAACGTTTTTACTTGGCGCAGTTGAAAACCGCTATATACTCCTGATATCTCTACAGCAGTCCTACACGAAGGATGAGATGAATGTTGTTTAAAACACTCATCCCATCCTTCAATGAACTGTTGTCCCACAATGCTTCTTAAAAAAACTGTCCCCATCCGTCATGTGCGTCTTGTCCGGATACGCTAAGATTCGGCAGGGATTTGAGTAGTACCCGACAATTTTCGGCAATTGATTACCTATGGCTGATTTCAACCGATTGATTCGACATCTCATCACAGTCGTCGCAGGAAAGATCCCGAATAAGCGCGTGGTAAATCAGCAGACACGTAACCGATTTCCTTCTCATCTCATCATTGTGGGATTGTGCATGCTTATTGGCGTGATTGCTAGCCGAGGTCTGACTCCTGTTTCAGCAACAGAATCGCTGGCAACCGGAACACTAACTAGCCTGACATCTAAAGCGATTCCCAAAATCGAAGGTACCGTTGATGAGGTTCCCTCTCGCTTTGAATTTGGACAGCAACTTTATTTAGAAAATTGTGCATCTTGCCATGTTGGAGTTCCGCCTGAGGTAATGCCTAGCCAAACTTGGGTTGACCTGTTGGACGATACTCAGCACTATGGCGTAGTCATTCCCCCAATCGTTGACCCAGGAAGGCTGATTATTTGGCAATATCTGGAGCAATTTTCACGACCACGCCGAGAAGACGAGCGAACTCCCTACCGAATTCGAAACTCTCGTTTCTTTCGGATATTGCACCCCAAGGTGGACTTCAGTGAACAGGTTCGCCTCACAAGCTGTGTAAGCTGTCACCCTGGTGCACCTGATTTCAACTATCGTCGCCTCACCCCAGAATGGGAGGATGCTTCATAGTTTAGATATGGGTGAAAACTCTATCAGAAGAGCTTGAACGTGTTGACCACAAATAGCGGCACCGATTAATTCAGACAATGGCTACAGTCATTGTCTGAATTAATCGGCATGTTGTGTAGATGATGTGACTTGGCAAACTTCTCAAAATTGCAACGAAAAAATAA
>JBCCWF010000722.1:0-1877 GCA_039194035.1 Cyanobacteria bacterium P01_E01_bin.6
AACCCTGGTTCCTCTGTAAACGTTGCCAAGTCGTGTGTAGATGATACGAGAGATGTTGCTTTGCCCACTTCTGATCCTGTTCTGAAAGGCGAAGCCAGCGTGCCTTATTGCATTCAGTCCTATTGCATTCAACAGATCAGTACCTGGACATAATTAAAACCAAAATCCCAAATCCTGTGCCGCCCGCTGCGCGGGCGACACAGGATTTGGAAGGTTACGTTTAATGATGGATAGCGACTTATTGCGCAGAAGCGATCGCCAACCTGCTGACATGAAAATTCTGACGATTCGCGTGAAACCGCACTCAAAGCATCAAGATATTCAAACAGCAGCTGATGGTAGTTTGGTGGTTCGCCTGAAATCACAGCCCATCGATGGCAAGGCCAATGCCGAACTCATCAAGCTTCTGTCGAACCAGTATGGTTTACCAGCGTCTCGCATCGCCATCAAAACTGGCGGTTCATCTAGACTCAAACGTGTTGAAATTGATGATTAGTTTATGGTGTTAGCAACTCCTGCTCCAAAAGTGTTGTGGGTTCAAGTATGGGGATTAGCGCTCGTCCAAGGAGCGATCGCCCTCACATGGGTGATCTACAACTTGTACCTAGTGGAACTGTTAACCCAGTTCGGGTTTTCGGCATCCCTGGCAACCATCCTCGTGGTCATCGAAAATATTCTGGCAGCGGTCATTGAACCTCTGATGGGTAACTTTTCAGATGGCTTACAGCACAAGATGGGGACCCGCTTTCCCTTTATCGCACTAGGCATGATTATTGCCTCTGCTTGCTTTTTAGGAATTCCAGCTGTTCTGGTTTTCACAGGGCCATCCGGCATGATTCGATGGCTTCTCCCAATCATGTTAGTGGCCTGGGCGATCGCCATGACGCTCTTCCGCAGCCCTGCACTGTCCCTCCTGGGGCGGTACGCATTTCGCACCCAACTTCCCCAAGCAGCCAGCATTCTGACATTGGTGGGAGGCGTTACAGGAGCACTGGCTCCCCTTGCAGGCAATTTCATCTTGCGCATGGGGCCATTATTTACGTTTTTCATTGGCTCGTTGTCCCTACTAGGAGCAGCCGTTGCATTACGGGCAGTTGGGCCAAATCAACGAGTGATCGACTCAGCCGAAAACCTTACTGCCGAATCTACTCGTCACTCAATTGAGGATGACAACGCAGAGACCATTACACCAATGGGCAATCCGTCTGTGTCGATGCCGATGGCATTTTCTAAATTAGCGCTCGTATTTGGTGCGGGCATGGGCGTTGCCCTAGGATTTCGCCTCGTCATGCAAATTTTTCCAAAGGTTCTATCAGAGCAGGTTCCAGATATTAATAGTCGCTTTGTTTTAGGCGCTATTTTTGTTTCTCTTGCACTCACAGCCATCCCTGCAGGAAAGCTAGCTGCCTATATGGGCATGCGCTTAGCAATGATCACAGGACTCGGCATGATGTCGATGCTAACGTTGCTTGTATTGATAGGCAAAAGCAACGTCACCGTATTTGGAGTGGCGATCGCCCTTGGAATATGTTTGAGCCTGGTGTCTAACACAACACTCCCTTTCGCCTTATCAATGGTTCCTGACCACAAGTCCGGATTGGGAACTGGTATGTATTTTAGCGGTGGAGCCGTTGCCTCAAGTGCCTATGGCATGATGCTGAGCAACGGCATTGAACTATCGAGTACATCAGGAGCATATCTTGGAGCCATCGCATTCCTATGTGCCGCGGCCTGCACAATGACGAGCTTCAAGTTCACAACATAGGTCACAAATGCCGACCGAGGTCAGACCCGATGACAAAAGAAATCACGCAATGATGCCAAGTCACAGGCACTTAACATCATTGCCAAGGCACTACATCGCTTCTATATTTTTC
>JBCCWF010000723.1:0-1813 GCA_039194035.1 Cyanobacteria bacterium P01_E01_bin.6
GAGCACTTATCCCTCATTGCTCTAAAATTGCCCCAAATGTTTAGCCTCAGTATTTCGTTGGGAGAAGAATTTAGCAAAAAACTATTTTCAAGCACAATCGCACGAATTCAGCAGTCATTGAATTCTACTGATATATTGGCGAAAACTTGCGACGATACGTTCTCTGTCTTAGTAACTCGCTCCGATACTAGCTCCGTTCAATCTCTTGTTCGGTCGATCCTAGATACGTTTAAGTCAGTTTTGAAATTCGATCGTAACCAAGTCCTGCTGGCTCCAAGTGTTGGGATCGTTGATGGTATCTCGCATTATAGTGAAATTTCCCACATTATTCGGGATAGCCATATTGCTGCTCAACACGCTCTCAATACAGAAGGAGCGTCTTCCCATGTTTTTTCACCTAGCTCGTATCGCCATGTTGTCGAGCAACTCGATCTAGAGACTCGTCTGTGTGAAGCTCTAGAGCATGACGAGTTTTTGAATCACTACCAGCCAATTTACGATCTAGCAAGCCGCCAACTCGTTGCTTTTGAGTCTCTGGTTCGCTGGCAGCCACCCGGAACAGAGCTAGCTTACCCCAACCTATTTATTCCGCATATGGAGACAACTGGCTCAATTGTCTCTCTCGGCACAAAGGTGCTCGACTTAGCCTGTGCCCAAATGCAGCAGTGGGCACAGCTTGGGTACCAACACTTTTCTATTTCCATCAATCTATCTGCCCGACAGATTGCTCATGATAGTTTGCTGGACGACATACAAGCATGTCTCGACAAATATGAGATTATTCCTGAGCAGTTGAAATTTGAAGTTACAGAGTCTGTATTAATGGAGCATATATATCTGGCATCGAATGTTATCGACCGTCTACATAATCTAGGAATGACTGTCAGTATTGATGATTTTGGGACAGGCTACTCTTCTCTAAGCTATCTACAGAAACTTCCATTTGATGGATTAAAAATTGATCGCTCTTTCATCCAAAACATCAATAAGGATGGTGAGAATACTGAAATTCTGGATGCAGTCATTAACTTGGCGCATTCTCTCAATATGACGGTTACTGCTGAGGGTATTGAAAATCTTGAGCAGCTCAACATCCTAAAAGAGTTGGGCTGCGATTATGGGCAAGGCTACCGGCTAGGAATGCCATCAGAAGCTAAAGACTGTTCTCTGGCTGGAGACTGGCACCTTTCGTTATAGGGCGAGGTTCATGGCAGGGTGGCGAACCTTAGTGGTGCAGAAAAGTAGTGAAAGAATTACACCCCAGAGGTGGTGCGAAATCGGAAGGAAGTGACGCGAGCAAACTCAATGCTGTATTCAAGCTGTTCTCGTTTGCGCAGTGACGCACAAGCGGGAGGCGGATAGCCAAGAGGTAAGGGCAATAGGGTGGGCAAAGGCAACCGACAATAGCAAAGTCTGTGCAGTTCCCGAAGTCCTAATTGCAAGAAACTCAATCCCCGATGTCCGTGCCAATCGAGGCGTAGCCGCTGTCCAAACTGAACGAGCATAACCCCGAGAATGACGGCAATCAAATAGGCACAGTCGAGAAGCATGACCAGGCAAGTGAGGGCTCTAGCATCGCGTAGATGAGAGGCTTCCACTCCGAAAGCCGCCGACTTGTAGTCCTTGAAATGAGGCTCAATGCCGCCAAAGCGTTGACCATAGAGGGCAAAGGTTTGTAAGGACGGCGCTTGGTCACTCAAGACAGCCCAAGGCTCATCTGCTGTGGGAGGGTTGGCAGTTGCCAAGTGACAATCAATATCCCCCAAGATTGTGATGTGGTGGAAACAATAGGCTGGTTTAGCCGGGGGTAGCA
>JBCCWF010000724.1:0-1791 GCA_039194035.1 Cyanobacteria bacterium P01_E01_bin.6
CAGTATTTGGGGTTTTGGTTTTAATGACGTCCAGGTACTTATCTACTTACTATCCTAAATAGATCCTGGATTATAAATGAGGTTGCTTCGCCGATAATGATGACCCTCGATCATTAACGTTGAGCTGCACTGTAGCAACACACAACACAATGAGTCGCCAATCACCCAATCAGTCTGACAGTCTTGCCTACTTTTTCTAGCCAAACTACTTAATCGTGCTGCCATCAATGTTCCCTATTTTCTATTCAGATCGCTTCTTGGAGCATCATACCGGGCCTTATCACCCAGAGAATCCAGGCCGATTAACATCTATCGTCCGTGCCCTACAAGAGTCTCCTCTTGCTGAACACATCGAGTGGCGATCGCCCACTCCTTTGGACAGTCAAGAAAATCGTCTTTTCAATTCTGTACATGCCGTACATCCCAAAAAATATGTTGAGGCTGTGCGTACTCTCTCTGAAAATGGCGGAGGACAACTTGATCCAGACACCATTGTTTCATCTCAGACTTATGCAGTAGCACTCCTCGCAGTAAGTGCTTGGCTCGATGGAGTGGATCACGTCATCAAAACCCGATCTCCTGGTTTTGCACTCGTCAGACCTCCAGGGCATCACGCTATCTCACAAAGGGGCATGGGCTTTTGCATCTTTTCAAATGCGGCGATCGCAGCTCTTTATGCATTGAACAAACCAACGATTAATCGAGTAGCCATTCTCGACTGGGATGTTCACCATGGCAATGGCACACAGGCCATTGTCGAAACAAATGAAAATATCGTCTACTGCTCACTTCACCAATTTCCTCACTATCCAGGAACAGGACGTTCATCAGAAACAGGTGCATACAACAACGTTTTTAATTACCCAATGGCAGCAGGCAGTCAGCTAACCGATTATCAACCTATCTTTGAAAACCATATCCTTCCAGCACTTTTCATATTTGAGCCAGATTTACTTATTGTTAGTGCTGGCTATGACGCCGTGAAAGCAGATCCATTAGCCAGCGTCGCACTTCAACCTGAAGATTTTAGCCAGCTTGCTTCCTATTGCCTACAAGTAACTCCTTCTATTCTGTTTGGTCTGGAAGGAGGATACGACCATGACTCATTAGGAAAAGCTGTCACAGCCACGATTGAACCGTGTCTTGCTGACCAATCCTGAAGACCTTGCGTAACCACTCCCAAAGCAACAAATCTGCACAGTTAAGTCTCTTCTAATCTCACAATATTGCTGCCAAAAATCATGCGAGAAAAATAATTTGAAGCAACTTAATCAAAAATGAAACCACTCGTGATTTCGAATATTGTAATTTCTTTGAGGTCAACAACAAAACATTAAAATAGTTTACAAAAAATGTTTTAGGATCAATTCTATGGCGTCCGAACTAACTACTGGCTTGAAGGCATTGTCATCGTTATTGTCCGTTCTGGTTGGTGGGGTTCGTTATGGTCTGAGTGCATCGAACAGCTTTAGCTTTCAATCAATGCAGTTTAGGTAATTTAGCGAAGAATCCATGAATTGAAATACGAATTTGAGGCTATGATTAGATAACTCTTCCGTATTTTAGATATATTTAGTCAGTTGCAAATTGAGATGAGCCCAAATGATATTGGGAGCTATCGTTTTCTTGCGGGAAAAATACAACTCCCAACTTAGAAAATGCTTAATTTATTGGTAACTACTCAGGCTGAGGAAGCGGAGATTGAGGATTGCCAGAAAAAAGGTCAATCAGAGCACCCATGATATTTCGTCCCTGTTTTCGTAATGTTGACAGGTAGCCACGAATCCGGCA
>JBCCWF010000725.1:0-1714 GCA_039194035.1 Cyanobacteria bacterium P01_E01_bin.6
CCACATCTGCGATTGAGCCATCATCACTCCTATCAACCGTCAACCTAAAGGACTTTAGCCGCATTAGGATGAGTTGATGGAGTTGCAGAGTGGCACAGGCTTTCAGACATATTCACACGCGAACGAAACCCGCAACCAGTTGGTCAACCCACTGCTAATCGAGTTGCAGAATTCAGAATTCAGAATGAGCCAGTCTCTCTTGAGAAATGCACAACGGATGGCTGGAGAATGACAGCTTTACGGCCCCATGCCGATATCCACGCAAAGAGTAGTCAAACGAAATCAGAATCCATGCTCACGTGACTAAGAGTTGATAGGGTATCGTCAACTTAACTGCTCTGGCGCCAAGACCGATGCTATGCAAGGCTTAGGGCATGAGCATTAGTTACAAGCGACATCGCTTCCCCAGGGAGATCATCTCCTACTGCGTCTGGCTGTATTACACCTTTCCTCTGAGCTTCCGGGATATCGAGAAGATGATGCTCTATCGCGGCATCAGCGTAACCTATGAAGCGATCCGTAAATGGTGTCTCAAATTTGCTCAAGCCTATGCCAATCAGCTCCGTCGCCGTCGCCCCAAGCCTACTGATAAATGGCATCTGGATGAAGTGGTGATCAAGATAAACGGTAAGCAGTACTATCTGTGACGAGCCGTCGATAAGAATGGTCAAGTGCTCGATGTATTAATGCAAAGCCGTCGGAATGAAAAAGCAGCCAACAAGTTTTTCCGCAAACTGTTGAAGCCCCAAGGTTTTGCTCCTAGGGTAGTCATCACTGACAAACTTAGAAGCTATAGCGCCGCCATGAAGAAGATCCTTAAGGGGGTAGATCATAGACAGCATAAGGGATTGAACAATCGAGCGGAAAACTCACATAGACCGACAAGAGTCAGGGAGAGGCGAATGGGGCGATTCAAATCCCCAGGTCAGACTCAACGATTTCTGTCAGCTTTTGAACCGATACGAGGACACTTTCATCCCCACCAACACAAACTCATAGCAACTGAATATCGAGAGATGATGAGCCAGCGATTTGAGAGCTGGCAGGAAGTGACGAGTCCAAAAATGGCTGTATAAGTTAGTACGTCGGACTTATCTCGGGAAAATAGAACTCAATTTCGACCAGCCCTACTTAAGTTGACGATACCGCTCTAGCTCCTTATCTAATTTCTTGATTTGTTCCTCCAGCGTTTGCCAGACCTGCCAATAGGCTTCCATCACCAGGCGAAACTCATCTGAGGGCGAGCGCTCAAGCATTTCTTTCATCAATCTCTGGCTCATGCGCCGTTGGTCAGTCGCATCGAGTAATCTCCACTGATGGCATTTCATTCGCAACTTATTCTTGACCGCTGTTCGCTCCTCCACCAATTGCTGGCGGGTACGGGTCACCAACCGCTTTGCTTCTTGCTCGCGACTGGGAACCCGGATACCTTTGAGCCGTCCAGCCGCTAGTTGCGTAGCAAGTTTGAAGGCGTCTCGCTTGTCCGTCTTCACTCGGTTGTGCACTGTAGTTTCGATGCTTGATGCATTGACCACAATGCTCTCAATTCCAGCACTCTCTAGCTCTCGATGGAGGACAAACCCCGAAAAGCCTGCTTCGTACACAGTCTTGAGATTGGCCCCTGGAAAATACCTTTTCAGTTGACTGGCTAGTTGTTCTGGGACGGCTGGGGTACGCCACTTTTTCAGAAGCTCCCCCTCCAACACCACGGCCA
>JBCCWF010000726.1:0-1712 GCA_039194035.1 Cyanobacteria bacterium P01_E01_bin.6
ACTATGGCGATTGATGAGGTGCTGAAGGGCTTCTCGTTCTTGCTCGGATAGGTGTAAGGGAGCGGGAGTAAGGCGAGGCATGAGAGTGTCCTCTGGGGTACTCCTAAATGGTAGCCTGATTCGCGCCAAGCTCAACTAGTCCATAAATAAACCTAAGCCTAACCTTATAAAAATTCCGCGTTGAACCAGTAAGTACCTGGACATAATTAAAGCCAAAACCCCAAATCCTGTGCCGCCCGCTCAGCGGGCGGCACAGGATTTTTAAGGATACGTTTAATTATGGCCATCTACTTATCACAACAATAACGGAGAGCATTCTAAACTCAGCCGCATTTTAAGCATTTGTACGACGCTTTTTGCGCACCAAGGTACCAATGGCACTTAGACCTAATAAAGCTAGCGCACTGCCTGGTTCAGGAACCTCAGCCGCAGTTGTATCGGTTAAACCCTTCACGGCAATCACAACATCGTTGTAGTCTCTGTCGCCACCACGCCAAAGATCTTCATAGGCAAGCACTAAATACTCACCATACTGATATGTGGTCACATGTTGGAGGCCATCAGCATTTTTCGTATCATCAAGGCTTAACGCATCAAAGACATCCCCATTTCCTCGACCCCCGTTGCGGATAAAGAAGTTCACGGTATCCCCTGCATCTACATCACCAATTGTGTAGCCCTCTCCCAATGACAGCGATCCATTCTGATTTGCCAGGATGCTGTTACTCGAAGAAACATCTTCCCAGATAACGTCAACTTCGTTATTCCAGAAAGTTTTCATTCCCCTGCGGCTTGACGTATTAGAGGCGGACGTGGAGTATCCAAATTTGTTGCGGTAACCGGCACCTTCGTTGATGAAAAAGACTTCTACATCATGAGCACCTGCTTCCCAGGTTAAATCACTCAAGTCTAGTGAAATTAGCTCATCTAGCTGCGCACCATTGGTACCGTAAGCAGCTCTTTCATTGTTGACAAACGAGTTGATTGCAAACCAATCATCAAAAGCTAGGGAAAGATTTGCCGCCTGATCGTTGTAGCTTCCCATTAAGTCGTTGTAGCGTGTTTCATACTGGCTATCGCTGGTAGAAGTCGCCAGCAGACTTTTCGCATCTTGTGACAAGGTGGCCGCACTGGCGTTAGAAGGGGTTGTGAGCACAGCCATTGTTGCGATAGCGGTCAAACCCATAAATGAGATGGGACGTTTCATTGATATATTCTCCTGATTAAGCAGAAATTTGATTAAAGTGACACTCATCACCCTTCAATCACCAGTATCAATAACTTGGCTGCCAATCCTAACCGTGAAACTTCGCCCTTTCTGATGGTTCAGATAATGTGGTTTCTCCCCAGTGTTCATGAGGTCTTTTCCAAAATATGTTGGATTTTACAAGATTCGTTGTGAATGTACGGAGAGCGGTCACGTCATCACAGACATTCAATTAAAACCAGGCCTAATTGTAGAGATATGTCTGGGTGTCTTCGCTGATTCGGCAGCATGGTCTGCGCTCGACCTTACGAACAATTCATCACCATCCACTCAATTGCTGGATGAGTTAGCTCGATGTGACGATCTCCATCTATACAATCGCTGTAACCGTCCCCTGAGCGGAGTCGAAGAGGGCTTTTGCAGGGGATCTGGCTTCGACTCTGCTAGCCCGTGTGATATAGCGGTATGCAACCACATCACTGCTCTTAATCAATCCGCACAGCGC
>JBCCWF010000727.1:0-1597 GCA_039194035.1 Cyanobacteria bacterium P01_E01_bin.6
CCCCCCCCAATTTCATCGGCCTGCCAGCTGCTTGCACGATTTCCATCTCCTCGACGTATTCCCGTTGAGAAGTTGGCTATTGGAGTTTGTCCTCCATCAATCGAGAAATATTTACTGACTTCAGCCCCTGTTTCATCTGTGCGGCCTGTTGTCCAGTCAATGACACCCAACTCCGCACTCTCTGGAGAGAAGCGATGAAGATCAGGAAGACTAACAAAAGGAAACATCGAATCTTCGAAAAATAATGATTCATCATCGACGACTAATGGGCTATTGAAATCAAGCACATCAATTCCACTGATGTTTCCTAGCGTTGCGCCAATGCCCTGTGCTGCGACGCCTACAAAATCGTAGGTAAGCGGGTCAAAGCCATCGGAAATATCAAAGTCCCAGTCAAAATTGCTGTTGATAGCGATGATGCCGTCATTACTGGGAGAACTCACCCCTGAGCTACAGGTGCCTGTACCTGTTGTTGGTAATCCTAATGCTTTCGCATTGGCCGTGGTTATGCGAATGGAATGATTATTGCAATCTCCATCGTTATCAAGATATGGAACAAGGCTTCCAGACCCATTAGGATTATCAGCCGTGCCGTTGATGAGTAACCCAAAGTTGAGCGTTGAGTCTAATGTGTCACCCAATTCGCTGCTTCTAGGTAATGCATTGAATGATATTGTGTCATTCACAGAGCCGATATCGTTTTGTAGTGCTCCAAGAACATCGCGATACTCAACGTTGACGCGTTCAGGAGTGAATCGGCCTAGCGACGTTTGATTGAAGGGCTCATATTGAACAGCGACATCAACCGTGATGTCATCAGACAAAAATGAGCTCCAGAGATTGCCTGCATCTTCAAAGCCTTGGATGACTTCTGGAGGTGTATCTTCGGCAAATCCAAAATTGAACTGTAATGATCGAGCCGGAGCCGCATGAAAAATAGGGTAAGCAGCGATGACTAGGGCGATCGCCGGACGTGCAAGGGAGGATAGCGGAGAATACTGCGTCATACAGCTCACATTTCCTTAATTCTGACTTTGGTCGAATGCAAAGCGACAGCACAGATCAGTCCAGACATCTTCAAGAAAGTGCGAGACCCTAAGGCAATATCACGCCTTAGTGGTCACCAAGTTCTGAGGACTCTCATGGATGAGATGTCTATTCGTAATAGAAATTTTGTTCATCGACGCCATCTGGTTTACCGGAGGAAAACTTTTCCCGGAAAAAACCAAAATCCACCCATCAGTTCGAATCGAAGATTACGCGGACATGCACCCCACTATGCCGCGCTGTCAATGCCAAATAGTGTTTACGGAATTCTTGTTTCTCAAGACCAGACACGTGTTTGAGCATGGACATCACCACATTTGTTCTAGACTAGCCAGAATCTCTTAAAGTTCCTGTGGTAATCACCGAGGGTTTATCAAGACTTTATACAAAAGCATTCCGTATTTATAATGCTTTTATTCAATTAAATTGAAGGCAATTTCTCTTTTGATAAAGACAATTGTGAAAGTGGTATGGCAGTTAGCACGTTCTTTTTAGAACATGCTGTTTATGGCTAATTGCCTTCTGACGACTAAGTAGCTTGGCGTGATTA